>JAQCND010000544.1 GCA_028274765.1 Bradymonadaceae bacterium | reverse complement strand
CTTCAGACCAGGCCGGCTGGGAGCCGGCACTTTCCGGGGGCCACTCGTCTTGCAATGAACAGGCGTCCGGGCATCTACAACCCGCCGCCGAGGTTTTGCACTGAGATTTTGCCTTCAAAATGCGATCCCCTCGGTGGGATGGCTGGGCTGGTAGAGGCACTGCGTTCGCTGGAGACGTGATCGTCGACGATACAGCTGGTGCGAGAGATACGTCGACTCGATCCCCCTGTTGCGTCTCTGCAAGCCCCATTCCCCCTGCCTGGAGGTGAGACGACATATGACGCTGGACATTGCTCTCGCCGATCATTAACCCGTGTTCATGGATATGGGGCGACATCCCTTCATATCCTTCCATCGAAGATACTCGAGGCGAGAACGTGGGCTGACAGATGCAGCACGACGGTGAACCGAGCACACGTCAGCAGATTCACCTCTACTGATAGAGGGATATACCATGCGAAAGTGGGCCTATCTGGCATGTCTCTGGCTCGTGTTCGGCACCGGATGTTCCGAGACGATGCCCGACGTGGTGCCGGCCTCGACCTCCGAGTCGCCCGACAATTCCTTCCAGCCTCAGCTCGAGGACAAAGGACAGTGCTCGAAAGGGCGAGCTGTCACCCTCGATTATTGCTACGATGGCGATACGTGTGACTTCAACGAGCTCGAGGAATCGGTGCGACTCGCTCGGATCGATACGCCGGAGATGAACCGGGCGTGTCACGACGCCGCCAAAAAAGCCCGAGAGGCCCTGTTGGCGGAGCTCGAAGATGCCGATCAGCTCTGTCTCGAGATCAAATTCGAAGGTTATTATGGTCGTCACATCAGCGAGCTGTACGCCGATGGCGAGAACATGTCGGACTACCTTCTAGGGGAGGATTACGCCGACGAGTACGGCGAGGAAACCTGCGATCGCCGGTCGGACGACGCCGATGAGGGCGACTCCGACGACGAGAGCGACAGTGAAAGCAACTGCCCCGAGACCTACATATGTTCGGATCTCGCCACCTGCGAGGCCGCCAAGGCTCGCATGGAAAAGTGCGGCGACCACCTCGACGGCGACGGCGACGGTGTCCCATGCGAAAAAATGTGTCACGGCTGAGAGACGGCCTCCCCTCTCTATCTGACCTGCACCGCGATATCTCGGGGCTCGAGCCTCGGTCTCCCCGTGTTGGAGACCCACTCGAGCCCCACTGGTGTATGGAGAGCCTCTCGTCACTCCCCCTTCGTCGCTCGACCGAATGATCGATGCGTCGCCGATCACTCATCGGCCAGGCAGCGATCGCCTCGATCGCGCTGGTCTCGCTCCTCTCGTTTTGGAGGCGATCACTCCATACCCGAAACGAGACTCGTCCGGATGAAACACACGCTTGCGTCGAGCCCCGACGTTCGCGTAATCGTCGAGCTTCGAGTCTTCATTCGGTCGAGGTGGCCCCGCCTCGCTCGGGACACGAGTGCACGTGTGCCCGCCCCTATCGGAACGTCGGTGGGGTATGTCGATGGTGATGATCTTGACGGTATTCGGGGGATTGCGTAACGTAATTGACCGTCAACTCGAACGATATGTGTCCTTCATTAACTCGAGATTTCGGCACCTGGGAGTACGGACATTGAGTCAGTCTCAATCGGACGGATACCTCCTCAAATTCATCTCTGGTAAGTACCAGGGCGGTGAATTTCCGCTCGAGATGGGCGACACCATCGAGATCGGCCGCTCCAGCGAACTCGACATGGTATTGGTCGAAGACAGGGTGTCACGGCGACACGCCCAGATCTCGGCCCAAAACGGAGACGTCGAAATCGAGGATTTCGGGAGCACGAACGGGACGTTCGTCAACGGCAAAAAGATCGAGCACGCCAAGCTCGCGAAGGGGGATCGCATTCTCATCGGCACGAGTATCATCAAATTGATCGATCGCGACGAGCAAGTCGAAGCCCCTCGCGGCCTCGAGACGGAGACGGCCGCCCAGGAAGGAGAGACGTCCCCTGAACCCACGTCGCGAGCAGCAGCAAGCAGCATCGCCGACGGGGAGCCCGACACGCAAACCGGTCGCAACCAACCCGCCGAACACCCCCAGATGCCGGGCGAGGGGGGCGTCCCCCCCCAAGCTCAGCCGCAAGCTGGAGATGCGGCCACCCACACGGGCTCGATCTCGGGACTGATCGAGGAAGTACCCCTGCCGGACATCCTGCAGTTGTTCTCGAGCAGTCGAAAGTCGGGGGTGCTCGTCGTCGACAGCCGCGACCTCGGCAAAGTCTATCTCGATGACGGTCGCGTCTACTACGCGACGATCAACGACGATCCCGATATCTCCCCATACAAAGCGTTCTATCGCATGCTGGCCTGGGAGGAGGGGCGATTTGCACTCGAACGCCTCGACGAACGCGAGACATTCGAAGACGAGATCGACGAGTCGATCGAAAATCTCCTGATGGAGGGGATGAAACAGCTCGACGAAATCCAAAATCTCGGTGACGACGTGCCGGGATTCCAGGACGACCTAGAGGTCAACAAGCCGCTGGTGCCTCCCCTGAGAGAGTTGAGCGACGAACTGCTCGATACCCTGCAGCTCGTCTACAACTTCGAGAAGGTCTCGACGGTCCTCAACAAGAGTCTGGCCAGCGACCTGGAGACGATGGAGGACATCGTTCACCTTCGGCGTAACGACTACATCAGCGCGGTCGGCGACGAGACGGAACCCCAGTCCGCCAGCAGCCGATCGCCCGAATGATGCTGCCGACGACTTCTCGTCGGCGACGCAGATTCTCTCCATGTTGAGTTCCACCCGACCGCTCGCCGGGCACCTCCCGGAGTGGTCGTCAGTTCCCGACTCGCTCTCCCCCCGTCTGGCTCGATGTCCGATGACATTCGCGTTCCCCCCCACAACGACGACGCCGAGCGCAGTCTGCTCGGAGCCGTCATGCTCGACAACAACATCCTCGACTCCATTTTGAGTCGGATCTCCCCCGATGACTTCTTTCGGGAGCGACACCGCCACATCTTCCGAGCGATGATCTCGCTCTACAATCGTGACGAAACCATCGATGTCATCACACTCGGTGATTATCTCGCTGCCGAGGAAAAGCTCGAATCGGCCGGCGGCCCCGGTTTTCTGACTCGCCTCTCCAACGAAGTACCCTCGGCGGCCAACGCCAATCAGTACGTCGAGATCGTTCGCAACAAAGCGACGCTCCGGCAGTTCATCTCGACCACCCACTCGCTCGTCGAGGAGGGATATTCGGACGTCCCCGATATCGACTCGTTTCTCGATCGCGCCGAGCGCGAGATTTTCTCGATCACTCAGGACGGAGTCACCAACGAGTACGAAGAGCTCCGCGACGTCATCAAGGGCGCGTACGAGGAGCTGGAGTCCCTTTACGAGACAACCGAACAGGTCACCGGCGTGCCCAGCGGATTCGTCGATCTCGACGAACTCACGGCGGGGTGGCAGAATTCAAACCTGATCATCGTCGCCGCTCGCCCCGGCATGGGCAAGACGACGCTGGCGCTCAACATGGCCTCACACGTCGCCGTTCGGGAAAACCTCTCGGCCGCTTTCTTCAGTCTCGAGATGTCGAGTCGGGAGCTGGCGATGCGACTGCTTTGCAGCGAGGCGCGCGTCGATCAGCGTCGTGTGCGCGAGGGGACGATGGACGAGCAGGCCTGGGATCGCCTGGTCCGGGCGGCCGGCGAACTCAAGGAGGCGAATCTCTTCCTGGACGATACACCCGCCCTCTCGATCATGGAGTTTCGCTCGAAGTGTCGCCGGCTCAAGGCCGAAGAAGACATCGGGATCGTTTTTATCGACTATCTTCAGCTGATGAAGGCCGGTGGCGATCACGACCTGCGCGAACAGGAGATCAGCAAAATTTCTAGAAGTCTCAAAGGCATTGCCAAAGAACTGGACATCCCCGTCATCTCGCTGGCTCAACTCAATCGAGGCGTCGAGAAGCGCCAGGACAAACGGCCTCGCCTGCGCGATCTGCGAGAGTCGGGCGCCATCGAGCAGGATGCCGATATCATCTGCTTCATCTATCGAGATGAAGTTTACAACGAAGAGACCGAGGATCAGGGGATTGCCGAGGTCATCATTCGGAAGAATCGACACGGTCCCGTCGGAGACGTTCGCCTGCGATTTTTCCCGGAGCACACGCGCTTTGAGAACCTCGCCGAAGAACACGAGATCTGAGCCCGATGCATGCGTCGTGCGCTCCACTCGTCTCCGCCGGCGACCCGACACCTCATCCCTCGAGGTGGACGTCCGCGTCGGGAAAGAACTCCCAGTCGTCGACGGGCCGATACGTCTCGGTGAGGGCGATGCAGTAAAGATCGAAGGCTGAACCGAAGTTCAGAACACCCAACGTACAGCACGTCATGACGCTGGCGACCATGATGAGTGCGCCACGCTTGGGAAAACCCTTGAGGATGTGACCGAGCCCCGGCAGTATCAGGGACGCGGCGATCGCGATCAACATCGGCTGATCGAGATCGCGATGAGTGGGGGGCTCGTGGGTGTCTTCGGCCATGGTCGTCTCCTTCCATTTCTCATTTGCCGTCGGGACATCAGTATCCCGTTCTGCCAGCGTATCGGATGTGTCGGATCGATGCCAATCGGACGTGTCCCCGTCGTCCGAGGCCTCCTCGTGGTCACCCGAGGGCGAAGAGGCGGTCGTATCGTTGGGTGATGCATCGTCGCGTGTCGTCATCGCATCCAGTCACTGGGGGCCGAGGATATCATCGGTTTCGAGGAGGGGGGCGGACGTTCCCACGAGCGACTCGATCGCGTCGACTGACTTGGGACAGCGGCTCGAGAGATTCTCGTACCCGTCGGGCGCGATTAGAATGTCGTCCTCGATGCGAACGCCCAGTCCCTGCATGTCGGAGGGAGCATCTTCGTCCGATTCGGGGATGTAAATCCCCGGCTCGATCGTCAAGACGGCCCCGGGCTCGAGAGGGCGAGAGGCTCCGTCTTCGGTGTAGTAGGGACCGACGTCGTGGACGTCGAGCCCGAGCCAGTGGCCGACCTTGTGGGGGAAATACGTCTTGTACGCATCGTCTTCGATCAGCGCGTCGGCTTCGCCGTCGAGCAGCTCGAGATCTAGGAGTCGTTCGACGATCAGCTCGACGGTCTGCTCTTGAAGCGCCTCGAAGGGTCGCCCCGGCTCGATGGACTCGATGATCCTCTCCTGGACGTCGAGCACGGCCTGATAGACGTCACGCTGCGCCGACGTGAACGAGCCGGAAGCGGGGAAAGTCCGCGTGATGTCGCCGGCGTAGTAGTCGAGTTCGCAGCCGGCATCGACGAGGACAACATCGTCCTCGTCGATGCGATCGTCGTTGTCAGTGTAGTGCAGGCAGGTGGCGTTGTCGCCCGACCCGACGATACTCGGATAGGCGGTGAAATTCGCCCCGCAGCGCTGAAAATGAAACTCGAGGATCGATTGAAGTTCGTATTCCTGGATCCCCGGTCGGCAGTGACGCATGGCGAGGACGTGGGCCTCGGAGGTGATCTGATTGGCTCGACGCATCAGATCGCGTTCCTCGGGCCGCTTTTGAAACCGCATGTCGTGCAGAATGTCGCGCGCGTCGTCGACACTGTTCGGGGCCGCTGGAGGTTTGTTGCGGCGATGACGGAGGGCGTTGAGCAAGTCGATTATGCGCTCGTCAAAGGACTCGTCGCGACCGAACGTGTAGTAGAGCGTCTCGCGCTCGGCCAGGATATCGGGCAGTTCCTCGTCGATCGCCTCGATCGAGAAGGCCTCGTCGGCGCCGTATTGCTGCTCGGCCCCCTCCGGTCCGGGTCGACGGCCACTCCAGCGTTCGGCCTCCTCGTCGCGCGGCTGAACAAACATCACGTATGCGCCATCCTCCCGACCGGGCGCAAGAACGAGCACTGTCTCCGGCTCTTCGAATCCCGTTAAATAGAGGAGATCACTGGCGGGACGGTAGGGGAAATGGGTGTCGTTGGAGCGCGTCTGCACCGGATTGGCCGTCACGACGAGGGCGGACCCGCGCCCGATTTTTTCCATGAGTGTCTGGCGTCTGGCCTCGAAATCGTCGGCGTCGAAGGCGTCCATGAGCGTGTCCGTCTGAAAGTCGGTGTCAAACAAGCCGGTCGACATGTATGGCCTAGGATGGCACGGGCGAGATCGCAAGGCACGCCGGGGCGAGATGGCTCGCTCGATGGATGTTGGCTCCTCGCAGTGAGCTGGTGGGGACCCGCCGTGTGAGCCGGCATGTCTCCGAACGTCTCTTGCCGAAAGGCGAGGGCGTCGAGCTTGTCTCGCTCGCCGTCGAGATTACCCTTGAAAGCAACCGAATCGATGCGAAATGCAACATATCCACACGCTGTCCTGTCGCTGACTATGGCTCATATTCCTGCTTTTGAAGACTCGCTCGTCTCGCTCCCCGCCGTTATTGCGCTCGACGCCCTGATTGTGGGCGGGATCGAGGCAGTCGACGACGGCGTTTACGATGCCCTCGAGCGCGACAGTCTCGGGGGCGCTCTCGAGGAGTCCGAAGCTCGCTACGAGGCGCTCGGGCCCGACGATCTCGAGGCCACGCTGACGTATGCACTCCTGCTGCACGAGACGGAGTCGCGCGAGGAGGCAGTCGCCCTCGTCGATCGAGGGCTCGAGATCCACGCCGACGAGTCGACGTTGCGACTTGCCAAGGCCGAGATGCGCATGGAGCAGGGACGCAGCGACGACGCGCGACAACTACTCGACGCCGTCGTCGAGGACGACGAGTCGTCCGAGACGGCCGATCCCGGACCGTGGCGCTTTGCTGGAGACCTCTATCTCGATCTGGGCGACGGAGACCGAGCCGTCGAATGCTACGAGACTTCGATGCGCTACGGGACCGACGACTACGAGACCGTCATTCGTCTGGCTCAGCTCCATCGCGATCGCGACCACTGGCGGCGGGCGGCCGAGTGTTTCGAGCGCGCCGCCGACATCGGTGGCCACGTCGTCGGCCCCTGGCGCGAGGCCGCCGAGTGCTGGCGCGAGGCGAATCGACTCCAGGAGGCCCTCGAAGCCCGCGAACACGTGCTCGAGCAGCGCGAGACGACGCCAGACGACTGGGCCGAACAGGGACTCGGCTACCGCGAGGCCGGCGATCTTGGACAGGCGATCGACGCCCTCGAGAAGGCCACCCGTCTCGACCCTCACCGACCGGAGTACTGGATCGAGCTGGCCCACCTTCAGCTCGAGGTCGGACGCGTCGAGGAGGCCATCCGGGGCTATCAGAAGGTGCTGTCGCACGACGAGGACTTTCTCGAGGCGCTCGAGGGGCTTGCGGCCGCGGCCCTCGAGCAGGGCGATCTGGAACTGGCCGAAAAGACGGCGCGTGATGCGCTGGACCTCGACGACACCCGAGCGACGAGTTGGGCTCATCTCGGGCGAGCTCTCCGAGCACGAAACGCCATCGACGAGGCGATCGAGGCCTTCGAACACGCTATCGACCTCGACCCGGAGTCGCCCGTATACTGGCAGGGACTGGCCGATGCTCGACTCGACGGAGGCGATCGCGAGGGCGGGCTCGACGCACTCCGTCGCGCTATAGAGTGCGACTCGAACGATCTCGACATGGCTCTCCCCTACGCCGAAGCCCTTCTTCGGGCTCGCGAGATCGAGGAACTTCTCGACTGGACCGATCCCGAGACGCCGAGCTCCGAGCATCCTCGATGGCGGCTCCTACGCCCGATCATTCGTCTGGTGGCCGACGGGCTCGGCCCCGAGCAGGTAGATCCCGCGACCTGCCTCGAGGCGTTCCGCCGCGCCGTCGACAGCTATTCCGATCGCCTTCCCCTCCAGCAGGACGTCGACATGCTCGAGCGCATGGCGCTCGTGCTGGGCGGCGAATACGGACGATACGTCGAACAGATGCTCGAGGTACTCGAGGGGCGGCGGTCACCCGGCACCCTCGAGACGACGTGAGTATCTCCGAGCGGTCGTGTCGGGGGAAAAATTCGTCCGTGAAGGATCGACGTCCGACTCGATTGGAGCGCCGACGTCCTCATTCGCAACAGTCGAGCCACGTGGGTTCGCGATGGGCGAAAGTCCGAGTCATCTCCTCGGTGATATGACACCCGCCAGCGATAAGGAGCAGGGGGGATTCGAGAGATGGTGTCGTTCCGCATACCGACTCGGAGTCTCCTTCTGAACGAGAAGTTCCACGTTCGAGGGGGGGGGCAAAACTCGAACGACGACAGCAGGAGGGGGGAGTGATTCGCAAGCCTCGAACCAGGGCGAGCCCGCGGGATGTGAGCGCCCCGAGTCGAGCTGAGCGGCTCACGAGCCTTGACGCCTCGACCGAGTTCCGCTCATACAACGATTCATCGTCTCGACAGAGAGTCGTCCCCCGATCCCAGCTAACGCCAGTTGTAGTCGATTCTTCCCTGCTTCACGCTCTACCATGATGGTACGCATCCCTCGAGTCTTTACGCTCTCCATCCTCGATACGATTTTAGAGATGATTGCGCTCGGTATTGTCGAGCGCAATCGCCTCGCCACACGCACCGATCTCGAGCGAGAGACCGTCAACGACTATCTCGAGCTGGCCCGGTGGCTGGGATGGCTCGAAGACGAGGGAGTCATCACTCTGAGTGAGGTGGGCCGTCGATACGTCGGCGACATCGAGGCTCGCGACCCCATGATGCGACGTGCACTCACCTCGACCCCCCTGCTCTGCCGCGCTCGAGCTGAGGAAGAGTGGCCGGAGCAGCCCGATCGAGCCATCGCCGAAGTCGTTGCGCGCGATACCACTCTCGACGAGCTCGAGATTCAGCGACGTGCCGAGGGCATCGCCGAGCTTCTCGACCGAGTCGATGCCTCCAATCGTCAAACGCCTCCCGCTCTCCCGTCACTTCGAGACGCGCTCCCCGAGCCCGGCTCGGTGCCGCTCGATCTTTTCGGCATTCCCGACGAGGCCGAATCGCTCCTCGAGACGATGGAGGTGAACTGCGTCGGCGATCTGCTCGAGGTCGATCCCGATGGATTGCGAAGCAACCGTGACTGGGACGATGCGGCGATCGAGTCCCTGCTGGAACGGCGGAGCGATGCCCGGAACCTGATCGAGCACCCCTCCGAGGAGTGGCTCGAACTCGCCGGTCGACTCCGTCGGGCGGGAGTCGATTTGCAGGCAGACTGGCGCGAGGTCTTCATCCAACTTCCCACTCGGGCGGAATCGGGTCTCGCCCGACTCGAACTCCAGACGGTCGGCGACGTGATCACGGCCGTCTTGCTCGGTGATTTGACTCATTTGACGGGCATTGGACCGGGAACGGTTCGGGACGTTCGCGACCAGTTCGACATCATTCTCGAGCACGGATACGACTACTATCTGTACGGTCCCGGTGGCCGACCCGAGACGATCTCGGCGCTGGCCGATCGCATGCTCGATTCTCTGACCGAGGAGGATCGCACCATTCTCGAGATGCGTTATCTCGAGGGGGAGACCTTCGAGGCGATCGGCGAGGCCTTTGAACTGACTCGTCAACGTATTCGGCAGAAGGTTCAGGATTATTTGAAGACACTCGGGGCCCAGTACGGCGAGCTCGCCGAGTCGCTGACCCGCTCGCTGATCGAGGCGCTCGAGTCGGGTCCCGGAGTGCTCCATCGTAAACGAGTCGTGTTGCTGACGGGATGCTCCAATCTCTATCGGGTCCTTCTGGTCGTGTTGCTGAACGACGAGGACGCCTATCTCTGGCACGATCATTTCATTGCCAACATTCCGAGTTCTCGGCTCGAACGCGACATCGTCGCTCGGTGCCGACGGGGGATCGCCGACGCCCACGCCATGGAACTCTCCTGGAACGAGGGACTTCGCATCGCCCGACGCGAGGGCTGGATCCTCGATAAGAGAGGGTGGCGGGATCTCCTGCGAGCCATCTGGGAGATGGATGTCGACGCGAGGGGAGTGTTCGAGAATCGCTGGACCAACAAGGGCGATCGCATCGCTCGGGTCATCAAAGAGGCGCGCCGTGCGGTCGATCTCGAGACCATCGCAGAGCGATATCAGGCGCGCTATGCCACCGAGGCCGAAGCCGAGGCGACGGCTCGGCGCGTTCAGCCCTTCGTCAAGAAACATCCCGACATCTACACGATCGATAACGGCGAATACATCCACGAGCATGCCCTCTCCCTGAAGAGAGACTTTCTCGAGCGTGCCGTGAACTGGTGTGTCGAGCGACTTCGAGGCGAAACGAGCGCCGTCAGCGTCAAGGGCTTGCTCGAGCAGATGGGAAATTCCGATCTGGCGCTCGAGAGCGACCTCGAGGGGCTCAACTGGTATTTGCTGCGCGATGCGCTCCTGCGACACGACGACATCACGGGTTTTCACAACACGTTCAACGTCGCCTGGGAGCCGACCTACGAGCACGAGGGGGTCACACTGCTGGATCGCGTTCGCTCGATTCTGCGCGGGACGGACGCACCGATGACGGCTCGAGATGTCGTCGAAGCGCTCCCCGAGGACTTCGAAGTCAATCCGCATTCGGTCGAGAATTATCTGATTTCGCAGCCGTTCTCGATCAAAATTGAGGCTCACACGTATCTCCACCGCAACAGCCTCCGGCTGGACGAGGAGACTCTCGATCGACTCGTCGAGCGGGCCGTTATGCAACTCCCGGAGGATGGCACGGTATTGAGTACGACTCGCCTCCTCGAGCACCTCGACGGCAGCGACGCTTTCGATCCTCTGCTCGAGCGTGACGGAGCATCCGGTATCTTGTGGGGATTGCTGCGACATGACGAGCGCGTCCAGGTCGGGTCGAGACGACTCGTGGCGCGCGGTGAGCATCGTCACGACGTCCTGCTGGAACGAGCCATTCTGGATGTCGTCGATCGCATCGGCCCCGCCTACCCGCGTGAGATCGACGAGGCCCTCGATACGAAATTCGGCTTCGACATCCCGGAGAGTCGCGTTTATCGACATGCTCGAGAGCTGGCCGATCAGGGAGAGCTGCGGCGTTTCCCGAACGGACTCTATTTTTCGATGGCGATCGGCGAAGAACGACTCTTTGAACAACTCGAGAGTCGGCACGACGAGTTGACGCGCTCCGCCCGGCGCGCCGACATGGACCGCTATCCGGCCGACGATCTCGGAATACTCGCCCGATATCTCGCACACTCCGGACAATTCGAGGCCGCCGAGCGTGTACTCGGTGTGTTGCGCCAGCAAGAACGTCCCGAAGCCTTTCGCGAGGAGCGAGGAGAGCTCTACGAGCGCGTGAGGCACCGCCTCGAACAACAGGGAGAAGCCCGAGGACCCTCGGAATCCCGACCGAGCGCCGAATAAGGCCGCGCCTCAAAACCTCGGCAACGGGTTCTAGACTCTCCGACGACTATTGTTGCGGTACGGTCGGCCCTTCGGAGCGCCGGCTCCCAGACGGCTTGGTTGGACGAGCAAAAGGTGTTGAAATCGGCTCTCACATGATCGCGACCCGCTCTCCCTGCACATGCGACGTCTACCGATCCCGAAGACTGACTCGAGGCTTCGGCGTCGTGCACACGGGGTCGTCCGAGAACGTCACCGTTGAAAACTATCCCGAACTTTCTGTCATGACCTTTCGCGAGTACATGCAACGCGCTGCCCGTACGCTCCCCGACGATCTCGGATCGCGCGACCTCCTCGCCGATGCAGCCCTCGGGCTCTGCGGGGAGGCCGAGGAGATTGATACCGCCTCCTCCACCGACGCCCGCGACGACGAGATCGGCGACGGCTGGTGGTATGTCGCCGCAATCTGCCATGCACTGGCGATCGAGCCCGAGTCCATACCTCCCCACGCCTCGCCGGCGGATGCAGAGATCGGGCTCTTTCGATCGGCGTGTCGCATTGCCGAGCGTGCCAAGAAAGTGCGCTATCACCGGGAGGCCATCGACCGCCACCGCGACGCCATCCTCGAGCAGCTCGGCCACTACGCGTCGAGTCTGTCGGAACGGACCCCAACCTCCAAGTCAGCCATCTGGTCGGCCAACCTCGAGAAGCTCGCTTCACGATATCCCGATGGGTTCGAGCCGGCCCGCGACTGACGATACACGACGGGGCGCGCTGACGAGTTCAACTCTGTGACAGGGCGAACGCGGGTGTGCCACAGGGGAATCGCGCGCAGTGAGAGCCATCGCCCTGAGATATGCCGGAGAGGGATCGCATTTGAATATCCCTTCCGTTCTCGAACGGCTGGAAGCCGGTGCTCCAGAGGGGCGTCGGTTCATAGGTGACCTCGAGCTCCCCTTTGGAGCGCCTTGACATTTCTTTGAAGTGCCTGTGTGTCCTTGACGCGAGCCTCCTTGTTGGCCGACCGCCGAGCGACTCCTCAGAGCTGGTTTCAAAACTGGTTGCTCGTCGAAGCCGGCGGGCCGCCGGCGCCCCGAGTCCCATATCGACGCGTTGAAACGGATTCTCAGTCGGGAGGGGCGAGGCGATAAGACGTACTCCGAAGGGGGGCGGCTCGTCGTGTCGTCCATACTTCTAATGCGATCGCCCCGAGATGGGCCGGGTATGATCTTGGCGCGATCGATTGCCTGTGATAGAGGCGTCTCGAACGTTTCGTTCGGCGAGCTGGACCCGTTTTATCTCTGGTTCCCCATGGTCGACGGTCATTCCGAATCTACAGGGTTGCTCTCCTCGCTTTCGGGTCGCATGCTCCGCGATGTCACCCTGACGGTTCTCGTCGCGATACTCGTCGGATACGGGTGGCACTTCCTCCAGTTCGATACGCCCAACGAGCGGGCACGGGTCTTTCTGACCGTAGCCATGGTCGACCACGGCGATGTCAGAGTCGACAAGCCCGTCGAACGGTGGGGAGACGTCTACGATCTGTCGCGCCACCAGGGACACTGGTACTGCAACAAACCTCCGGGCTCGAGCCTCCTCGGCGCCGCCCTCTACGCTCCACTCCGCTGGGTGGCACCGGATGCCGAATGGAGCGACAAGGGGCTCTTGCTGCTGATGCGATTCGGCATCATGCTGCCCCTGTCGCTTCTGGGTTTCGTGGCGATACGACGATGGCTCCGCATGCTCGACCTATCGGAGGCGACCGTCGATCTCGCCTCGCTGGCCTGGATACTCGGCTCGGCGGCGTTCCATTACGCGGGCGCCTTTTTCAGCCACCAGATCGTCGCCGTCTGCTTCGTGGTGGCCGGGTATATCATCGAGTGGACTCGCCGCGCGTGCCAACCCCTGGAGGACGACTCGACCGACGCCCCCCATGACGAGACCTCGACCCCCTCCGAGCCCGACTCGACCGAGTCGCCAGACGCCTCGTCGAGCCCGCCGACATGGCGAGCCTCGCTGGCGATGTTGGGCGCCGGACTCGCGCTGGGCCTCGCCGGTGCGACAGAGTACCAGGCGGGGATCACCTGTCTCTTTTTTGCCATCTACGTGGTGGCTATGCCCTCGCTCCGGGATCTGCGTCTGATCGTCCCCTTCGGACTCGGCGCCGGTCTCTTCGTCGCCATTTTGCTCGTCTATCACGACATGGCTTTCGGGGGACCTTTCCAGTTGAGCTACTTCTATCATCGAGGCGGCGGCGTCGCCCCCACGGGTCTCCCCCACTGGGAGTACACCAAGGGCGTGTTGTTTAGTCCCCATCGCGGATTGCTGATCACCAACCCGTGGATGGCACTCGTCGTCCCGGGCGCCTGGCTGCTATTTCGTCGGGGAGAGGTATGGCGCGGATTGGCCGTACTCCTGTTTGCGGGGTTTGCCTTTCGATTTGGCTTTTTGCTCGGGTACAAAAACTGGCACGGAAGCTGGTCGTTCGGGCTCCGGCACCTCGTGCCTCAGATGGGGCTGATGACCGTCCTCTGTGCCGTCGCCATCGAGTCGTGGCTCGACTCGGCGATCGGTTCGTGGCTCGTGCGTGGTTCGATCATCGCCGGTGTCACCTACAACCAGGTGATGGATGCGTTCAACGCCGTCGTCCCGGAGACGACGACCAACCCCCTCCTGGACATGGTATTTCGGATGTACCAAGAGGGGATGCCGAGTCCCAACGTCGTCCAGGTCCTCACGCCCCTCGAGGGATTGACGACCCTCGTGCCCCTCGCCGTGTTAGTCGCGGGCACGATCGTCTTCATCATGCTCCGGGGTCTCGGACGCCTCTCTGGACGCCTCCGGCAAACGGCTATCGCCGCTCTGGCTCTGCTTCCGACCGTCGTGCTCGGCGTGTGGCTCTACAGTCTCGGTCACGACTGGTCTCAGAAGGCGCGCGACGACTGGTCGGGCTGGATTCGCAACTGGCACGATAAAGATCGAGCCTTTCATGGACTCGATGAGGACAAATCGTGAGGTCGCTGCGTGGCTTTTGCGTTTCCGGTACGTTTTGTATACGATGCGCCGAGATGAATTTTGCAGTCGCTGCACGACGAGGAGAAACTCCAAGAGGATACGATGACTGAGAACTGGAAACGCTTCGTTGCCCTGGTCACACTCGTCGCTTTCGGGCCGTTTGCCTGCTACAACACCTACTTCATCAGCAAGGACGAGCTCGAGAAGCTCGAGAGCGGCGTCGAAACCAAAGAAGTCGTCGAGGTGAGCGCTGATTGCAATGGGGCGACCGCCTCGAGCAGCCGCGATCTCGATGGAACGCGGTGGGCTCAGGCCTCGAGTAGTTCGTCGTCGACGACCTCGAGCGACGCCAGCGGCAACCCCAAGAGCAAGACGTCGTCGGCCAACGGCGATTGTACTCGTGTCCCCGTCTCGACCTCCAACGCGATCAACGTCGTCTCCCAGGAGGACGAACAGTTTCGGATCACGCCGTTCAACTTCCGGATGAGTCAGCAGCAGCTCGTCTCGCCCGAGTACGATCTCCTGCTTTCGCTCGATCGGGTCAAGGGGGCGGAAGTTCGACAGTTCAGCACCTGGAAGACGGTCGGGACGATCGTCGGCGTCAGCGCGGCGACGATCGGGATGTTCGTCGGAATCAGCGTGCTCGCCCCGGAAGGTGACAGCTTCGATGGATAACCGTCAGATGCACTCGGCCACGTTCGAGTGACAACCGTCTGCTCCTCGGGTTCGCTCGAATGTACGTCCGTCTGGGGCGGCGCTCGCATGTGCCTCTCCCACGGATGCCGGACCTCTACTCGGAGATGAGAATGGATGCCCCCTTCGGAGGCTTTCTCGCCGTGGGGCCAATGGAGGGGTAACCGCCGAGCGAATACACATGCCGTTCGCTCCGGTACGAACGCCCCCGCAACTCGAAGCCTCGAGCGCCTCTCGGCTCAGCGCCATGCCATCCACGGCAAGGCCTCGTCTCGAGTCTCCCCGAGTAGAGAGCTGCTTTCGTGCGTGGCATGCTGCTTTCGGGAAGTTCCCCCGTGACTCCTCGCCGTTCGGTGGCGTCCGTCTCCTCGGCCCTCCTCGCCAGACATGGCTCTCCGTAGCTCTCGCCGGCACAAACTGGCGGTCCCCACGAGAGATCGGCCGCTGGTTTTGCAACGAATGTTCTCCCCCCTCCACCGATGCATGGCGCGACGCTCCCGATCGACGCTCACCGACCGCCTTCGGAGAGGGAGCATTCGAATGTCCATCGTGTGTTCCGTCTCTTTGAGTGAATGCCCGCGGTCGTCTGCACGCCCCTGGCGACGTCGGGAGAATGCGTAGCCTTCTGGAAGGTAGGGCGATCACATTAGAGGTATAAACCACACATTCACGATTCGTTCCTTGTTATGTCACCTCCATCCTCCCGCCAGAGCGTCGCTGAAGCCACGTGCCAGCAGGGATGCTGGCGCTCCGAACCGATATCGAGTCGATCCGGAAGGCCCGGCTTCGGAGCGCCCCTGTAATTCCTCCGGAAGTGGGCTTCCAGTGCCAGCAGGGATGCTGGCGCTCCGAACCGATATCGAGTCGATCCGGAAGATCCGACTTCGGAGCGCCCCTGTACGTCCTCCGGAAGTGGGCTTCCAGCCGGCTCACGCAGGAATGCTCACGTCGAGGACGTATCAAGGCGCTCCGAACCGATATCGAGTCGATCCGGAAGGCCCAGCTTCGGAGCGCCCCTGTACTTCCTCCGAAAGTGGGCTTCCAGCCGGCTCACGCTCGCAGTGGGGCATCCCTCATGCGATCGCCCTGCCCTTGAGAAAAAAGGAAGACGTAGAGTCGGCGACGCCTGCTGTCTAGCGATGCCGGCCTTTGGTATCTTCAATGATCCCGAGTGGACAGTCGCTCCTTTTGTGACATCTCGCCCGAGTCGTAGTTGCTCTCAATCTGCCAACTCCGAGACGCCCCCTCTCGGACGAGTGTGTCACTACGCGTCGGTTCGAGATGTTTGCTGACATTGAATCACGCGATGCGATCGGGCGCTGCCCACTCGAGTGAATCCGTAAGCACCTCCAGATCGGCATGGGCTTCGGCTCATGAGAGGCTCTCCTTCGACACGAAGGATGCCCACGTCTCGATACGCCTTCGATTCGGCGAGACGCCTTGCGTCCGGTGCATCTCTCGCCACCTCGTCGGGCACGAAACACGAGGGGACGAGGAGGGAATTAGCCGGCATGCTCCGTTTCGTCTCCGTTCTCGTCGTCAGAGGCGTCGGCCTCACCGCCACGATAGGTGGCGGTCGAGGTGCCTCCCAACGTGGACGGCAGGTTCTCGAGCTCGATCGTGCCATCGGTCGTTTGCGCGAGGGCCGCCCCGAGGATGGCTCGTACCTCGTGGATCTCTCCGGGCCAGTCATAGGCATCGAGCCGGGTGAGCACCGACTCGTCCAGTTCGGGCACGTCTCGGCCCCGGAGCTGCGCGAAGCGCTCGAGGTAAAACTGAAAGACGTCCTCGCGAATGGACTCTCGCATGCGAAACGGGGGAATCAGCAATTCGCGCCGCTGGAGTCGATTCCGAAGCGACGACGATCGGTCCTCGAGTGGGGAATGTTCCCCGGGATGGGACGTCTGGAAGGTCAGATGGAGGCGAAATTGATGGGTATCGGCGGCCTCGCAGAGATCGAGGATCGTCTCGTCGTCGAGGAGCCCGGCCGAGCGCACACAGAGCGAGCCGTATCGCGCCGCCGCCACGAAGCCCTCCTCGAGCGGAGCCTCCTCGGACTCCGAGTCGCCGAAGAGCATCGCTCGACGCTGTTCGGCTTCGTCGCGTGACGGATCGTAGAGAGCGAAGGTCTCGGGGGCTTGTTCTTCGAGCTGATGGGCGCACCGAGCCGTAAACGTTTTGCCCGCACCGAGCGGCCCGCTAAAGACGAGCGGCGCCTCGGTGTTCAGCATCTCCTCGAGATCGTCGACGAGCGCCTCCTCGAGCAGTTCGCCGCGATCCTCGATGGACGTCCCGAGATATCGCCACCGCTGGCCCATCGCCTGGAGCTGTTCGGCCAACTGACGTCGATCCCGACGCAACAGAGCGACGGTCTTGTCATCTGTCTCGTCACCAGTCGACTCGTCGGACGAGGCAGGCGCATCGGTTGTCTCACCCTCGGAGGCCTCCCGCTCGCCGGAGCGCTCGCCCAACGACCCGTCTCGGCCGGCGGTCTCCAATTCCGGCAGGGCCGAGGTGCCCTCGACGAAGATCGCGCCCCAGGTCGACGCCGTCAACTGACTCTGGGCCAGATCGATGGTCTCCGAGGAGGCGTAGGAGGGAAGTTCGCCGGCATCGGTCTCCTCGACGGCCAGCAGGACGATCTCGGTATCCGGCAGTTCTAGTCCGCCCGAGGGAGGTTGCAGTTGGAGGGCGAGGACGATGTCCATCGTCTGAGCGATCCCGTCGAGCGGGTGCGTGGCCCGATCAACGGTCTCGGGTAGGGGGATGCGCGTCTTCTCGCGGAGCAGAATCGAGACGACGTCCTCGATCGAATCATCGGGAGACTCGAATTGAATGCCTCCGTCCTCGAGTCGAATCGCGATCATGGCCTCCTCGCGCTTCAGCACCACAAACGGATGCGTCTGCGGCAGGCCGTCGGTGATCGATTCGAGGTAGTACTGGACCGTCTCACGGCGCTCGTCGACCGTCACGACGTCTCCGTACGCTTCACCGGCAGCTCCGCGGAGGCAAAACAGCACGTCGCCGAACCAGACGAGCCCGATCAACACCACGGCAAACCAGCGCCAGAGTGTCTCCCGGAAGGCGACGGGGTCGAGATGCCAGGCGAGCGTGGCCGTCCCCATGCTCACCAGAAGTACGCCCGCCAGATAGCCGCCCCCCTCTCGGAGAGTGGCGTGAGGCCCCTCGTCGAAGGCCACCAGAAAGATCTCGTAGACGATGTACAGGCCGGTGATACTGGCTGCCGCGTACAGTCCCGTCTCGAGGTTTTGCATGAGGCCACCATGAAGTAGCCCCAGTAACATCCCGACACAGGCGAGTCCGACGATGATCGCCCACCATCCATCGGTGGCATTCCCTCGTACGAAGTCTTTGGCCCGGGCAAAGGTCGACAGGGGCCGGACGAGAACCAGCCCGGCGATGACCCCCGAGGCGATGACGGGATCGGCGATGACCCACTGGTAGGCCAGCACGAGCAGCCCCGTCCAGGCGAAGGCGATGGTCTCGAGCCCCACGGCGATCGATGACCAGGGATGGAGCTGCCGGGAGTGGAAACGCCAGAGGAGCAACAGAAACAGAAGCGCCAGCCCAAACCCGATGGCGACGCTCTCGTATTCTCCCTCGTCGACCTGCCAGGTTCCGGAGAACACCGCATTGCGTCGCTCGAAGGTCAGAAGCACCTGCCCGCGGCTGCCGATGATGCTGCGGACCCCCTCCGGCCCGATGTCGTCGGGAAGGGGACGGCCATTGATCTTGACGAGTCGATCGGTGCGCGGATTGTATCCCGAGGGCAACGAGGTGGGATCGAGTTCTTCTCCCTGTACGGCCAGCGTAAAGCGGTGGAGAGGCCGGAGAATCTGGTAGCGAAAGGAACTTTTTGCCCCCTCGCCCTCGTCTGGTTCGAGACTCTCCAGCAGGAGGCGGAGATCCGAGAGTCGGCCGAGCCGATGCCCCTGGAGTGCCGTGAAGCGATCTCCTCGCTTGAATTTTGGCGGATCTGAACGGGTGAACTGCGTACTCTCGACGTGTCTCACCCTCAAATCGGGACCGATCGTCAGATCAAGCTCGGGCAGTCCAACCAGGCGATACGTGCCGACCCCGAAGCTTGCGAGAGCAATGGTACCGACGACGAGCCAGAGCGCGAGATGACGATGGGGCTTCGAGTCCATGTGTGTTGGGGTAGGGAGGCCTCGAAATGAAGCGGGTCAGACCCGCTCTGATCGCGGCGAACGGGTCGAGTCATTCGCTTGTCGTCTTGTACGCGACGCGTTCCGACTTGTCTATCCCGGCGGTTTCGATACCATGGGCGAGTGGGGGCGAGGCCCACTTGGCCCCTACCTCTGATGATGCTCGCCCTATTGGCTGCCCGATGCTTTTCATGTCTCCGGCGATGCGACATTTCTCTGCGATCGCCGTACTCCTCGCGCTCTCAGCCTGTGCGGCTCCCTCGCCCGAGCCGCCCGATCCCCCCTCGTCGCGTTCGACCAATTCGCCCTCGGAGGTCGTCCCCTCCGTGGCGGCGAGTCTCGAGCGTCTCGACGATCTCCATCCGTCTCCCTCTCGATCTCCGGAGCCCGATTTCGGGCCCGCCCTCGATCGAGCGAGTGAACACGTCTCGAGCAGTCACGCCTCCGCCCAGTCTCGAGTACTCGGCTGGCAGCCTGCCCTCCCCGAGCAACCCGATTACGCGTCGATTCTCGATTCCGATCGCCGGATCGCGGGCTCGCTGTCACTCGGCAAGACGAGCAGTGGACGGCTCGAGCGCGCCGCCCGACTGCCTCACGATGGCTCTCATCATGCGGTCTTCGAGTCGCATCGCGACCGTCGGACGCACTACGGTACCGACGAGATGATTCGCCTGGTGCAGGATGTCGCCGCCGAAGTCGCCGACGATCATCCGGGCTCGACACTGAAAGTCGGCAACATCTCGCGCCGCGGGGGAGGCGACATTCGCTGGAGTCACTCGCACAACTCGGGACGAGATGTCGACTTCGCCTTCTACTGTCGCCGGGCCGAGGATGGGACGCCCGTCGAGGCCCCCGAGCTCGTCGCATTCGACGACGAGGGCCACAGCGTCGATCCGCCCGGCCTGCGATTCGACGTCGCTCGCAACTGGGCATTGGTCGAGTCGCTCGTGACGCATCCGACCGTCGACATCCAGCGCATCTTCATCAGCAACGCCCTGCGCGAGACACTCGTCGCTCACGCGCAGTCTCGAGGCGTCGAGGAGACGATCGTCGAACGTGCCGATGCCGTGATGCGACAGCCCCTGAGTGCTCCTCCCCACAACGATCACTTTCACGTCCGGATCACGTGTGCTCGTGACGATCGACTGGAGGGATGTCTCAATTACGGGCCACGATGGGAGTGGGCCGACTGGCACCAGCGCGACTTGCTGGCCCGCTCGAGAGCGTTGCGACGCGGTCTCGAAGCCTCGGACGTCGAGACCCGACTCGCCGTGCTCGACGAACTCGAACGCATCGAATCGCCCTACGCCCCCGAGATCGCCCTGCTCGAAGGGCGCAACGATCCTCGCGACGATGTGCAATGGCGCGCCCTCGAGGTCGCCTCGGAAGTGGCCTGGTGGTCGGGCACGGCCGTTCGCGCCGCCATTCGCTGGATCGGCGATCCGGGGACGACGTTGGAGGCCAAGCGGATGCTGTACGAGATTCTCCGACGATCGCGCGATCCGATGGGCTATCGTTTCGCACTGTCGCGATTGCTGAGTCGGTGGGGGACGCCCGAGGAGTATCGGCTCGCGGCCAACGCCCTGCGCCACGCCATGCGGCCCGGTTTCGTCGAGCCTCTCCTCGACGCTATGGCACGACGCCATCCGGAGGTACGGGCTGAGATCGCCGTCGTCTTGAGGCGCATCACCGGTCGGCTCGACGGGGTCGACTGGCGGGCGGCTTCGTTTCACCCACGTCGGGGGGCGCTACGGGAGTGGCATCAGTGGTGGAAGACTCATCGAGACGAGCGCCGGCGCGACTGGTTGCTCGAGAGCTTCCGGGCCCGGGGGTTCGAGGGCGAACGTCTGACGTCGATGGGATCCATCGGGCCGATGATCTCGATGCTGCGCGATACGCCCGATCCTGTCGCCTACAACGCCAATCGTCTCCTCCATCGCCTCACCGACCAGTGGGTGCCGCTGGAGGGATGGAGCCAGGCCCGACTGCATCGTCACTGGACCAACTGGTGGGACGCCAACCGCTCCGAGGTCCTCGAGTCGAGCCGGGCCTCGGTCGGGCCATGAGGAAGCGGGAGGCCGATTACTCGAGGTCGCGATTGCGCTTCAGTCGATTCATGACCTTTTGGTATTCGACCTCCCACTCCTTGGTGCCCTCCTCCTCGTTTTTGATCTGTTCGCGAACCTCTTCGTCGAGTTCCTCGTCGACGCTCATATAGTCCTCGATGATCGGGGCCAAGTTGCGGCGCATCTTCCGATCGGTCGCGAAGATCTCCTCGACGAAGTTCGAGTGGAAGAAGGTCTCGATGAGCTGTTCGATGATGTAGCCGACGGCATCGTCGCCGATCCCGACTCCCTTCTCGTCGGCGACCTGTCGTTTGGCGCTGCCAAAGGTCAGATCGTCCTCTTCGATCTTGCGCTCTCGCGCCTCGTCGGCGATCTCGTCGTCGACACGGATGTACTCGTTGAGTACCGCCTCGATGTCGCGCTTGACCTCGTCGACGTTTCTGGATTCCACCTCGATGGCGTCGATCTCGACGAGAGCCTCGTAGATGTCGTTGCTGAGCTCCGGCACTTGACCTTCGTACAATCGCATGGCCAGCCTCCTCGCGAATGGGAGTCCTAAGAAACGGCCGATTTGAAGCGAGAGGTCCCGAGTGATGAGAGACGACCTCCGATGCCCACCGGCCGAGATGATGAGAGGAGAACGTCTCGAGACGCCTCCCCGAGTGACTTACCGATTCCGTATAGCATCGACACGCGAGGCGACACAACGCCCGACCCCACCCGCCGAGGGCGATCGCACGAGGATGGAACCATCGCGGATGTGAGCCGGCGAGTCGCCCACGTTCGGGGGAATCACAGGGGCGATCCAGGGAGGCATGGAGGGGACGCGAGGGGCGATCGACGCCCGGAGCGCCTTGATGACTCCTCAAAGTGAGTCGCTTGCTGGCACGTCGCGTCAGCGACCCCTTGTGGAGAGGAGCGAAGCGACCACGAAGGAGGGAGGACGGGTTCCAGGGCGATCTCCCTCTCTCCTCGCCCATGCCACGAACGCATTCTCCCCGCCGGGCTGCGATCGATCCTCGTCGTCCGCCCGGGCGACCGAATGTCGAGACTCGCTCCTCTCGACCCGCTCGTGGAACGGCGCCATCGGGAATACCGGGTGTGGCTCAGGTCCGTGGGATCTCGACGACGCGTGGTTGGGAGCGCCGGCGGCCTCGCCGGCCGATCATCGAGCCGGTCGACCGCACACGTCGTGCCACGGCGTATCCCACGGTATCCGAGCAGCCCCGGGAACACCGCGCGCTCCCGCGGGTTTCCCACGAGATGGACACGCGGTCGAGAGGCCCGTTATGATGAACCTCGTTCCGACACGACTCTCGAGACCCACGATTTATGCCCGACGCCCTCTTTCGCTGGATCGATTGCACGGACAAGACTCGTCCCCGCGACCTCGAGCGCGACTCGGATACCCGGCTACGTCTCGCCCATCTGACCGACCCTCACGTGCCGAGCGAGACGGAGTTGTTCGGGCGACTGACGGATCTCGTCGGCGATCACGGCTCGATCGGTCGGTTCTCCAAAGAAATTTCGGCCATCTCCAACGAATTCGGGCACGCCTATCGGTCGAACCCGGAGCGCTACACCAACATTCTCAAAAAGGCGCTCCTCGGATTGCGTCGCCTGGAGGTCGATCATCTCCTGTTGACGGGCGACCTCGCCCACTGCGGGCTCTCACCGGAGTTTCTCGAGATGCGCGGCGTGCTCCAGTTGACCGACTGGTGGGGCGACGACCGCGTGACGATCGTGCCGGGCAATCACGACCGGTTCAATCTCTACGAGCATATCGACCGTACCTCAATGGAGGCGTACTTTCCGGTGGTCCAGCCCCGGACACCTCGCTACAAGACCCTACCGGGAGACGTCGTTCTGCTCGAGATCGACAGCAATCGAGAACCCGGCGATCCCCATCACCTCGAACAGTGGCTCCCCAACACGATCGGTCGTATCTACCCCGACGTCCCGGAGTGGATCGACTCGGTTCGGTCCCAACTCGCCGGACGACGTCTCATCGTCCTCCTCCACCACCACGTCACCAGCGACTGGTACGACACGCCCGGTCCGGGCTACGGAGGCCTGATGCGACCCGTCGAGGGGTACGAGGATCTGGTCGAGGCCGTCGAGCGCATCGATCCCCGGGCCCTGATTCTCCACGGCCACAAACACGACGTCATGCCCATCGATTATACCGACGGGACGCATCGGCTGAGCTGCCCCGGAGGATTCCACGACGCGCAGACGATCAATCTCATCGATGTCGATGCCAACCACGAGACGACGCTCACGCAGATCGAGTTGAGAATTTAGTGCTCCGTCGACCGACGATGCTCGCCCGTCGACTCATGGGGGACGGACAACCGGAGACCACCCATTCGTGTTCGGATAAGCGTGCTACCGCCCCGTCGGGACTAGAATCAAGGCGCATCGCACGCTTCGATCTCCGGGATTATGCCCGGAGCTATATACTGACGCTTTCTTTGGGGCTCGGATGATGGACGCGATCTCGGGGGCATACGCTAAAACGAATACGTATGGGGGACGCCCAAATGATGCGAGTCGTGGACGGAGAGCGAGTCATCGATGGTGAGCTGCTTCTTCTCTCGTGGAGACACTGCCGTTGTGCGCGAGCGAGGTCGCCACACGATACGATCCGGCCGACATCTGAATGCCCCCTGGTCGAGCTGGCCCCCTCGACGTCCCCCCTAGAAGAACCACCGAAAGGCGAGCCCGACACCCAAGGGGTCGAATCCGGCGTACCGTCCGAACGTAGTGGCCGGCCCCAGCGCGAAGGTCGGTCGGACATCTAGCAAGATTTCGAGGGGGAACGACCGGAAATGCCATCCGAGTTCGAAGACTCCGTTGAGGACCAGGAAGCTTCCGCCGAATCGATAGCCCTGAGCAAATCCAACTCCGCCCCCGACTCCGGCGAAGAGGCGTCCGTCGTCGTTTTCGGTGAGCTCGGCGAATTCGTAGAGAAAATCCGCCGACAGCGAGAGTCCCAGATCTCGCCAGCTTCCGAGAAATCCCTGAATGGCCGTCTCGCGGCTCAGGTAGTATTTCGCGGTCACTCCACTCGTGATCGTCCCGCCCCCGAGTCCTACCCCAAACGTCCCCGGCTGAGCAATGGGCTCGGACTGCTGGGCTCGAGCCTGATCGGGCGCACACGCAAATATCAGGGCGAGACACGTCGCCAGCATACCGAATCCACTTCGTCGGGCCCATCGAGAAGCCGTCCCACTCATCATCGAGCACTCCTGATTGTAGAGAGGCGGAACTTTCAACAACGCTTCAATGATACGACGGTTGGCGGTGGGTATCAATAAAAATAGCTGCGCCCCTCCTCGATATTGGATGTATTATCAAATAGATATGTCAATGTCGGTATCACTTTGTCTCTCGAGGCCCCCTGCCATTCGGGGCGCTGCCTCCGTGCTCTCCTCCCACGATCTCGACGATCACCGCCTTTCCCATGGCACGGGCCGCGATATCTTCTTCTCTCGATACGTTCTTTCCTGTCGAGTTTCGTCGAGCGCACCCCCCATCGGCTCACTATCGGGCCATCGTATACTCGACAGGTCGTCGATAGATAGAGCCTCAAAGGGGGCGTTCGAATCGTCGGGGACCGCTCGGCGGGCGTTCCGTGAGGGCGACATCGATGAGACATGCCCATTCGACCAGGCCCTCACCTCTCTCCGTCGCGAC
>JAQCND010000531.1 GCA_028274765.1 Bradymonadaceae bacterium | reverse complement strand
ATATGCCGTGGCACGACGCTTGCGGTCGACCGACTCGATGCTCGGCCGGCGGGGCTGGTGGCGCTTCCCACCGAGCATCGTCGAGATCCCACGGACCTGAATGCCCCCCAACGGAGACAGGCGACTCGTCACGACTGGATGCGTTGTTGCTCGGCATGCCAGTCGAAGTCCGACTCGATCACCTCGGGAAGCGCGATGCCGATCGAAGAGGCCCGGCGCAGGATATCTTTGAGCATCGGTTCGGCTCGACGCTCGGGGAGCTCTCGGAGATATTCTGCGTAGTGGACGGACATCTCCAGGGTATAGGCGACATCTGTATCGGTCTGGCGGAGTTGCTGAAGCGCCCGCTCCATGTCGTCGAGTGCCTCCTCGTGACGCGCATCGCCCTCGAAGGCGAGTTCGCCCAGAATGAATCGAGTTCGGTGCAGGAGCATGTCGTCATCCCACTCGCGAGCGAACGTCAACGCATCCGAGGCGTATCGACGAGCTTCGGGGGGATCTCCAGATCGATGCCTGCACATGGCGAGCTGGAGAAGGGCCTCGATCCACAGATCGGGGCGATATCCGTCGCTCAAGATCTCCAGACTCTCTTCGAGATGATGAGCCGCTCGATCGTAGCGACTTCGGCGCCGGAGACTCGATCCGTACCGGCACAGCAGCTCGGCTCGCGCGACGGTTGGCTCGAATTCGCCGGCGATACTCAGCCCCTCCTGGAAATGCGCATCGGCCTGTTCGACATGGCCCTGCCAGGATTCGACCTCGGCGAGGACTCCGAGCAGTCGTGCATGCCCGACGCGTTGGCCGAAATGGCGCGCCCGCTTGAGTCCTCGCTCCAACACCGTCACCCCCTCCTCGAGACGGCCGGCTCGAAAGCAGATGCGCCCCTGGATTTCGAAGACTTCCATCTGCTGACTCATCGAGGGCAAGCAGTCTCGCAGACGTTCCAGCCATCGCTCCGCCCCCTTCAGATCGCCCAGTGCCAGATCGAGCCGAACCGCTGTGATGAAGACGTTGTTGATCAGCCAGTCGAGCGCCGTGCGTTCCGCCGTCTCCCCGGCACGCTCGATGATCGCCTGACAGTCCCGGCGCTCGCAGAGTGTCAGAAGGACGCGCGCCTGTTTGATCTGGAGATAAGCCTGAGCCGGCCCCTCCTCGACTCCCTCCAGTGCGGCGTCGTACCGCGCATGAGCCGCCCCGAACTCACCGTCACGCCATTTGCGGTCGCCGGCCGTCTCGTACATCTCGATGGCCGCCTCTGATTCCCCGCCTGCCTTGAAGTGTTCGCCAGCCTCGACGGGATCGGCCTCGCCCCGTCGCCACGCCTTTCGTATTTCGTGGCCGATGCGCCGATGGAGGGCTCGACGCCAGGAGTCCGTCATCAGATCGTCGACCACGTCGCCAAGGACGTCGTCGAGAAGTTCGAGATACCGTCCCTGAGCATCGAGACGCATGCGCGCCAGGTATCGATGTCGCAGCGATTCGAGCTGGCGACTCGCTTCGAGGCGATCCGTCCGGTCGTGATCGTCGGCCGGCGCGATATGCTCGCACATTACCTCCCAGGGCACGGGCCGCTCATAGAGCGTCAACAACTCGAGCGCTTCTCGCCCCGAGGCGCCCGCCCCCGAGAATCGCCGGCGAAATGAGGCTCGGATGCCCTCCGGCAGCTCGAACGTCTCGATCGCCCCATCCTCGAGCTTCCAGGACGAGATGGACTGGCGGCGCAGCAATCCCTCGGCGATCAGATTTCGACACAACTCCTCGAGATAAGCGGGGCGACCCTCGGCGCACTCGAGGATGCGATCGATCCACGACTCAGAGATGGCCTCAAGCCCGAGCCGCTCCGAAAAGAAGTCGCGCACGTCGGTTCGCGTGAGCCCCTCGAGGTCGTAGAGTTCGACGGCGTCGAGCGCCAGGAAGAGATCCAGGCTTCGATTCGAGACCCCCGTCGCGACGACATCCGGGATTTCGAGAGCCTCCGACTCCTCTCGATGGTGCTCGTACCAGTCGCTCAAAAACTGAAGGGAGGCGATGTCTCCGTGGTGGAGATTTTCGACAAAGAGAATGATGTGATCGGGCTGAAACGTCACAATCGCATCGTGAAAAGCTTTCTGGATCCACTCGTAATCGACGGCCCGCGTCAGTTGGCTCGTCGATTCGCTATCCAGACGCGAAATGCGCTCGAGGATCAGGACGTAGGGCCGATAGTACTCGATGTCCTGCATCCCTCGACTCTCGCCGAGCGCGACCAGCCGGGAAAAAAGGCGCTGGACGAGCTCCCAGGAGCGCATCCCGGGCTCGCATGTCACCGTCAACACTTCAGCTCCTTCGAGCTTCATCGTCGTCGCGACCTCCGACACGAGTCGGGATTTCCCGATGTCGGGTTCCCCTCGCACCAGGTACAACTGTCCGCGATCGGTCGGCTCCCGCTTCCCGAGCACGTCGACCATGTGCTTGTGCTGACTGGAGCGGCGGCGCAGGATACCCCGCTCGAAATAACCGGCCATCACGGGAGCTGCCGAGACGTCGAGCGATTTGTCCATCGAGCGCCCACTCCACCGTTCGAGCGGCTCGGTGTCGCGCTCGAGTGCCTGAAGTGCTTCACCGGCATCGTGATATTCGACTCCCTCGATCTGGCGGAGGAGCACCATCGTGAAACGACTCAGCGTCAGGGGAATGTCCGAGTCGAACCGATGAGGCGGAGGAGGATCGAGGTCGTCCTCGGTCGGAGGCGGATCGTCCTTGCTACGGGGACCAAAGGGGAGCACCCCGCAAAGGACATAGTAGAGCGTCACCCCCAGGCTGAACAGATCGGAGCTGTATTCGGCCTGGTTTCCCTCGATGATCTCGGGCGCCATGTACGATCGCGTTCCCCCCCGGAGCGTATCCCGACTCGGATTCATGCTCGAGAGGCCAAAATCCACGAGCTTGACCATCGGGCGAGTCGAAGGGTCTTGCAGCCAGAGCAGCATGACGTTGGCGGGTTTGACATCCCGATGGATCATGCGCATGCCGTGGAGGTACGCCAATCCCAGCAGTACCTGACGAGTGATATCGATCAGCACTTCGGGTTGCAACAGACCACGCGCATCTTGAAGGCTGAATCCGTCGATGTACTCCTCGGCCAGGTAGATACCGCCATCCGGAAGACTTCCGTAGTCGTAGACCTGAACGAGATGCGGCTGATCGAGCTTCGAGAGAATCTCGAACTCGCGCTTCAGCATTTTGCCCTGAACGCTTTCGCAGGCGTCGGCCGACAGGACTTTCAGCGCCACGCGACGGCGATCGTCGTAGAGGTCCTCGGCGAGATAGACCGAGCCTCCCGCTCCTTTGCCGAGTGGTTTGCAGTACTCGAATCGTCCGGCGAAGACCTTCGAGCCCGAAGATGATGAGGAGGATGTCGACATGATGGTGGGCAGTGCGGTACGTCGATATGACCCGTTCTTCCTCGCACCGTAGTCGATGCCCCTCCAGACGTGCAACGTTCACCGATCGAGCTCGGACTGCTCCATTTGTAACCGTTCAGTTCATGCGAACGCGAACGAACGTGTGTCCGCCCCTTCGAAGCTCGAATCGGCATCGCCTCCAGCTCGCGATCCGCCGCTTCCTCCTTCGGGGGAGCGAGAACATGGTACCTCTCTGACCGGTGCCCCGCTCCTCGCCCCTCTTGCGCCCCGCTCCGGAGGGCGATCGCCTTTGAACACATCCTCCCTCCTGATCGCCTCGCGCCTCCCTACGAGAGGTCGCTGAAGCGACATGTCAGCAAGCTGCTCACGTCGAGGACGTATCGAGGGACTCCAGGTGCCCCCCCCTCGTGGCCCCTCGACGCCTACCGGAAGCCCCCCCGTACTTCCCCCGGAAGTGGGCGGCCCGCCATCTCATGTCCGCGATGGTTCCATCCTCATGCGATAGCTCTCCCCTGCCGTTCGCATCTTTCGAGCCGCCTTAACAAGCTCAGAGAGGTTCGCTATCTTGCGACTCGGTGAGCGAGGTTGTATACGAGTAATGGGGAGACTCTCTCCGAATCGTCGGAGTGTCGTAACGTCTCTCCTCGCTCGTCCGTCACAACGCGTCTGGAGCCCTCCGATGTCGCATCACCGTTCGGATACTGCGGCATGAGGACTGACAATGTCATTCGCCCATTGATGTTGAGAAGCGATCGGGGTGATGGGAACCATCGGCGGTCCCTCTCATGCTCGTGCCGCGAGATGGCGACGATGATCGCGACGGGAGGCTTCCAATGAATGTGCACATGTCACGATCGCTCCGTTTCAAGCTACTGAGGTACGTCGGTGAAGATTTGTCCATCCTGCCAGAACCGCTACGAGGCGGACACTAATTTTTGCCCGGAGGACGGAACCGAGCTCGTCGAGCCCGACGACACGCCGTCGGGCTCGTGGAGTGGAGACCACATCGATGAGGTCGTCCAGGTCCAAGACCTCCAGTTGACGGGGCACGACGCAGAGACGTATACCGGTGTGCTGACCGAATCGGAGCGTGACGTCTCGGTAACGATCTTCGAGGCGTCAACCCTCGATCCCGGACGCCATGCCGAGGCGCTCGAACGAGCCCACGAAGTCCTCACCGATCGGCTCCCCTCCGGTATTCTCGCCCTCCACTCAGTCGATTTGAGTCTCGGCGAGGCCCCCTACACCATCGAAGAACGTGCCGAGGGCACGAGCCTCGCCGATCTACTGGAGCGCGAACGCGTACTAAACTGGGAACACGCTGCCCGCCTCGTCACTCGCGTGGCCCGCCTCCTCCAGTGGATGGCCGACCGCGACGTTCTCCACTTCGCTCTCAATCCTCACGATATTTTCATCGACGAGGACGACGAACAGGTTCAGATCGGTCACTGGTACCCGTCGATCCTCAGCCACCGCTCCAATCCACTCGAGATCGCTCGGAACGTCGAGACGTACCACGGCCCCGCTCCCTACCTGTCGCCCGAGGCCATCCGGGCCGACGAGCATGTCGATCTCCGGAGCTCCATCTACACGATGGGCATGCTCCTCTATGAAATGTTGCTGGGAAAGCCTCCCTTTACCTCCAAGAAGCCCGAGGAAACGCTCGAACGTCACCTCGACGAGACCCCACTGAAGCTGTCACTCGCCGCGGGCGGTCGAGACATTCCGGGCGACCTGGATGAATGGTTGACTCATACCTGGTCCAAGGACCCCGACGAGCGATTTGCGTCACCGCAGGCGGCCGGTCGGGCGCTCGCCGAATTGCTCGAGACCTCGTTCGAATCCGTTGCTCCTCCGCTGGAACGCCGCGAGCAACCCTGTTTCGAGGTCGATGCATCCGACTCTCCCGAACTCGAGCAGGATACATCGTCCGAATCGGAGATCCCCGACGATGGTGACTCCGAGCCAGATGCCTCGTCCTCCCATGACACGACTACATCGGACTCGTGCGAATCGAACAAAGCGGCGGATGCCGCGGCCGACGCCCCCTCTCGAGAGGACGAAAACCCGAATGATGAAGTCGAGGAGACATCGGACGACGAGACGAACGCCCCTCAACAGGCTGAAACGTCGGATAGCTCCGATGCCGGTACATCGGATGAGCCGTCCGACACGCGCGATTCCGAACTCTCCGGAGAAACAATCGTCCCCGAGACCGAGGAGTCCGCATCCGACTCGTCTGATAGCGACGAGAGCTCCGAATCGAACGGGGATGTCGTACAGAATGCTGAGGACGACGATCCCGGAGCCGACGATACGACCTCGGAAGCAGATTCCGGCGTTGCGACAGGTGAGACGACTGTCGAAGACGAAACCGACGAGGATACGGCTGAAGACGCGACGAACGAGGAGGTCTCCGACGACTCGACGCAACCTTCCGACGCCATGGAAGTCGGGAACGATGGAGGGGAATTCACCGACGACAAGGGCGTCCAAGCCCGAGAAGTCGTCGTTGTCGAGGGCGACGAAGCATCGAGCTCGAGGCCGAACGAGACATTGTTTCCCGTATCAGTGGGCTCGATAGCATCGCCCGACCCCGAGACGCCACTCAAGGACGACAAAGATAAACCGTTCGAGACATGGCCCCGGGGGATCGAGGCACCTGTCAGCTCATTGCCTCGCGACGTATCGTTGAGTCCTCCGGGTTATTTTGAGCCCGATGCCGATTCCGGCGCCTCCGATGCCCCCGCTCTCGAGATGGCTTCGCTCGATGCTTTCGTGCCAGATCGAGACGAAAGAGACCAACGAGACCACGAAAACGCGTCCGGAGATGTCGTTGAACTCGACAAAAACGACAAAGCTGAAGATGTTGTCGAGCTGAGCGATGAAGACGAAGCTGACGACTCCAGCGACAAGGCCGACGGTTCCGACGAAGATGAATCCGACGAAGTTGTCGAACTGAGCGACGAGGACGAGGCCGACGATTTCGGTGAAGATGAGGCCGACGACTCTGGCGACAGGGACGACGCGTCCGACGAAGTTGTCGAGCTGAGCGATGAAGACGAGGCTGACGACTCCAGCGACAAGGCCGATGGTTCCGGCGAAGATGAATCCGACGAAGTTGTTGAACTCGGCGACAAAGACGACGCGTCCGACGAAGTTGTCGAGTCAAGCAACGAGGATGACGATTCCGGCGAAGATGAGCCCGACGAGGCCGTCGAGCTGGCCGACGAAGACGAGACCGACGATGCCAGCGAAGGAGACTCCGACGAAGTTGTCGAATTGGGGACCGGTGAAGAAGGAGAGAAAGAGACTGGCCCAGACCAGGAGGAAGGCGACGATGCGGAGGTGAACATCGGGTTTGTCGAAGCCTCCGGTGATTCAGCAGGTGAGGGGGGAGAGGAGGAAATGGAGGGAGACTGGTTTGAAACCTCGGATGAGGAAGCCTGGCGAGAAGCCAACGCTCGCGAAGAGCTCGATCGCTCGGAGTTCTGGCGCCGGATCTTCACCTGGGGATTGATCGTGATTCTGGTGGCATCGAGCCTCGGGTTTATCGTCTGGATTAACTTCTTGGCCGGTGGTGACCAGGAGCCTTCGAAGGAAAACTCTCAACGAGACCGTCCGACATCCAACGAAGCGGGACAGTCACTCGCCGCTCTCAAACGGAACGAATAGGAATTCCAAGGGCGGTCGGGCCCCCCAGCCCGGCCATCCCCTTGCTCTTTCATCGGCTCTTTCAGACTTCGAGGGCGGACATGGCCCCCAACTGAGGAGACTTGTCCTTGAGGGCGGCTCGTTCTTGCTCGTCCAGACCCTCGACACGTTCCAGAAACTCCTCCAGATCCTCACCGTCGAGCACCTCGTTTTCCTTGAGGTACTCGGCCATGTCTTCGAGCACGTTTCGGTTCTTCTCGAGCAGCGCGATTGTGCGATTGAAAAGTCGCTCGATGATCGAGTGAACCTCGTCGTCGATCTCCTCGGCGGTCTTGTCCGAGTAGTCCGGGCGCGAATTGGGCATCATCATCTGCTGATCGTCGTCTCCGCCTCCCGAACCGTAGGAGACGTTGCCGATTCGGTCGCTCATGCCGAACTCGCGCACCATGCGGCGTGCCATGTCGGTGATACGCTGGAGATCGTTGGCGGCTCCGGTCGAGATGTCCCCGAAGATGATCGTTTCGGCCGCTCGGCCGCCCAGAAGCGCCGTGATCTTGTCGAGCAGCTCGTTGCGAGTCATCAAGTTGCGGTCCTCCATCGGAACCTGGAGGGTGTATCCGAGCGCGCCGAATCCCCGGGAGACGATGCTCACCTTGTGTACCCGATCGGCGTGTTCGAGAGCCCCGCCGACGACGGCGTGACCGGACTCGTGGTAGGCAACGATGTTGCGCTCCTTGTCTCCGAGTCGGCGACTCCGTTTTTCGAGACCGGCGATGACGCGCTCGATGGCGTCTTGGAAATCCTCCATTTCGACTTCATCTTTGTCGCGACGGGCCGCCAGAAGGGCCGCCTCGTTGACGGCGTTGGCCAGATCCGATCCGACCATGCCGGCCGTCTGTGCGGCGATCACCTCCAGATCGACGTCGTCGCTGACAATGACGCCGCGCGAGTGCACTTCCAGAATCTGGAAGCGCCCGCGCTTGTCCGGCCGATCGACTTTAATGTGACGATCGAAACGACCGGCGCGCAAGAGGGCGGGATCGAGAATTTCCGGCCGATTGGTCGCCGACAGAATGATGACGCCGCTCTCAGAATCGAATCCGTCCATCTCGACGAGCAGAGCGTTGAGCGTCTGTTCGCGCTCGTCGTTCCCCTGAAATCCGCCCGATCCTCGCTTCTTGCCGATCGCATCGAGCTCGTCGACAAAGATAATACAGGGCGCCTTCTCTTTGGCCTGTTCGAAGAGGTCGCGGACGCGCGCGGCTCCGACCCCGACGAACATCTCGACGAAATCCGACCCACTGAGGTTGAAAAAGGGCACGTCGGCTTCACCGGCGACGGCTCGCGCCAAGAGGGTTTTACCGGTGCCCGGGGGCCCGACCAAAAGGACCCCCTTGGGGACCTGTCCCCCGAGCCGCGTGAACTTCTCCGGTTTTTTGAGGAATTCGATGACCTCTTGGAGTTCTTCTTTGGCCTCTTGGCATCCGGCGACATCTTCGAAGGTCACCCCTGTTCCCTCCTCGAGGTGAACCTCCGACTGGGTCTTGCCGAAGTTCATGGCCGGCGAATTTTGTCCGCCCATGCCTCCTCCCATCCGGCGCATGATGTAACCCCAGAAGAGGAACATCAGCACCAACGGGGCAATCCAGAGCCAAATGTACGAACTCTCGCATCCCGATTGATATTCGGCACTGTATTCGACGTCGTGCTTCTCGAGGAGAGGCACGAACGATTCGTCGTTCTGGACGCGAACCGAGCGCCACTGATCGATCGTCTGCTCTCCGCTCTCGTCTTGGAGTGTTTTCTGGGCCTCGTCAGTGGGTTTGGCGAGAATGGCCTGCTCGGCGATTTGAACCGACTGGACTTTCCCCGCTTTGACGTTTTGTTTGAGCTCACTGTAGGGGATGGTCTTGCCGTCGGGATACTGGGCATAGTTGACGGCTAAGAAGATCCCCACGACGAGGAGAAGGAGTACCCAGATCCCGCGCCCCGTGAAGAAAGAATTCGGTGTATTCGAGTCGGGGCCCTGCTGGTCCGGTCCGAACGATGGTGGTCGATTGGAGTCGTCTGTCATATAGCCTTTGCGCCTCGTCCTCTCGGCACGGAGCCAGAGCGAGACGCAACCTCTTTGTCATGTGCCGGATTGAATCCGTCTCAATGTTCGATTCACACGTAGCATTTCTCCGCGTGCGCGACTATCGTGGACAATGTACGAGTCACAGTGTTAGTGTCAATCGGTCCAGCGCCCTGCAGGATGTTGCATGGCGAAGGGAGATTCGGAGAGGTCTTCCGCGCACGTAGTCGTCAAAACTCGTACGAAGTACCAATGGGTCACTCAATACCTCTCCGCGGTCATGGCTCGACGAACTTTCATTTCATCTTGCCACGGCAGTTCCGTAACGTGGAGGCTCGTCGTATTATTCGCGGCGTGGTTGGTGGGATGTGGCGAGCAGCCCCCAGATTCGGCTCGATTCGACGTCTCCGGGATCCAACGCCATGCATCCTGCCTCGAGCAAGCCTTCCCGCTCGAGCCTTCCACGTTCGATCGACGTCGCCGCATCGACTCGACGGGCCTTGTGATGAGTTCGAGAGAGCGGCTCGAACTCGACGCGGATCTCGTGTACCTCGAAGTGTTCGCCCGCGATGCCGTTCGAAACCAGCTCGGGACATCCATCGACGTCGACCCCGATCTGGGCCCACAACCTACGGCGGATCGTACGCTGCGTGTGGAGATAAGGCTCGAGGAGAGCTGTCCCGACCTCAATGCGAGCTTCCTCGTGCGCGGCGAAGTTATTTTCGAGTCGTGGTCGGCTTCGGACGACGAACGCATTCGGGGGCATTTCGACGATGCCTCGATTATCGAGGCTCGCACGGGCAAACAAGTCGCCGACGAGTTGTCGGGACGCTGGCACTTTCGAGCCTCCGACCGTTCGGCCTTTCCGACCTTCGGGCAAGACGACTATCATTCGGAAGTCGAATGACGTGCGCCCATCGTGTGGAGAGGCCCTCAAGGGCCTTATCTCGTGGATTACGCCTCGTCTTTGCCGTTTTGATGTTTGTCGAGGCGCTTGGAGAGTCGCGAAATTTTTCGCGACGCGCGGCTCTGCGGAATGACTCCCTTGGAAGCGGCGCGATCGAATTCGGACTCGACGGTCCGGAGACACTCCTCGGCCCTCTCGAGATCGCCCTCCTCGAGGGCCTCTTCGAAGCGGCGTTCCGCTGTTGTCAATCGAGATTTGCGCTCTTTGTTGGTCTCGCGTCGCTTTTCATTCTGGCGCACGCGTTTTTCAGCAGAGTCGGTTGTAGGCACGGTCGATACCTCACTGAAGTGGAGTGGCTGAGAGCGTCGTTGGACGAGGGCCACGCAAGCTCCATGCATGTCACGTGGGGCTTCCGCAAGCTGAACCGAAGGACATAATAGTCTCGGGCTGAGGCGTCAATCCCCCCTTCACGACCGAGCAACACGCTCAACCATCGACGGTGGTCGCCCCCGTTTGTCTCGCCTCGAGGGCTACCTACCGAGGTAAGACCCTCGCTCGTTCTTTCAGCTCGATGATCACCCGTTGTCAAAAGCGTGTTCTCTCTCCATGTCCCGCGGATGGTGTCAATCCTCGGGGGCTCGACGCTCAATTCTCTCGAATCGCCGCCCTTTTTCCTCGCTACAGTGGCACGATATGGATTCGGCGTTCTCGAGACCTGAGGGGGTGCTCGTCGACGTGCCAGCAAGTGGCTCACGTCCAAGACGTATCGAGGCGCTCCAAGGGGGCATCGAGCCAACGCCTCCCGGAGCACCGGCGGCCACGCCGGTCTGGAAGGGGCGAGCACTCGCGAGCGAGGACGAGCTATTCAGCGAAGAACGCCCAACCATCTAAACCCCCGGTGAGATCGTGCATTGTATCGAGCTCGAATGCGATCGCTTTTCCCTCCGTGCAGGGCGACCGCATTCGATGTATAAGCCACAAATTCACGATTCGTTCCTTGTTATGCCACCTCCATCCTCCCGCCAGAGCGTCGCTGAAGCCACGTGCCAGCAAGGATGCTCACGTCGAGGACGTATCGAGGCGCTTCGAACCGATATCGAGTCGATCCGGAAGGCCCGGCTTCGGAGCGCCCCTGTACTTCCTCCGGAAATGGGCTTCTAGCCGACTCACGCAGGGATGCTGGCGCTCCGAACCGATATCGAGTCGATCCGGAAGGCCCGGCTTCGGAGCGCCCCTGTACGTCCTCCGGAAGTGGGCTTCCAGCCGGCTCACGCTCGCA
>JAQCND010000527.1 GCA_028274765.1 Bradymonadaceae bacterium | reverse complement strand
GATGCCGAAGAGCCCCGAGAGCCGTATGTGACATGGGGCGATCAGCGATCAGTCCGATGTCTCGAGCGAATCGACCTTGGGGACGAATCCAACCACCAGATGAGCGGGATCGTCGAAGCCCTCGTCCCAGTCGGCATAGAGCCGATGGCGCGAGGTGTCGAAGGCCACGAGATGGTCCTTGATGGCTTGGCGCTCGATGTCACCATCATCGACGAGGCGCTCGAACTGGTCGAGCATAGCGGAGGGAATGAGGGACTCGCGCTTGATCTCGATGACGGCGACGGCGTCGTCGAGTTTCGGCCAGAACCCGACGCGCACGAACCGAAGGGGCGAGTCATCTTCAAGGCGACACCCCACGAAATACGCCTGATCGTCGGAGTGACCGGAGCCCCGGCGCACCAGATCGTCTCCACAGTACGATCGGAGAGCCTGCTTGGCTTCGGCTTTGGATTGTCCGAGATACAGCTCCTCGATTTCGACGAAAGCGGGACGACCGTCGCGACGCTCGATGATCTGAGGATGCTCGGCGATCTCTCGATCGTCCCATCGCTCGGCCCAGCGCTGTTCGGGCGGTTTCGACTCGCATCCCATCCCGACAAGCCCCCCGCCGAGAGTGACCAGGAGCCATGCAATGCAACAGAGAGACGATAGCTGATCGATACGAACTCGAATCATGGTACACATGGGGGTGATGGAGGACGAGCGTCATCCAATGCGCGCCGCTCGTCTAAAGAGGCATATGCCACAGGCCGGATCGAACATGCATCTCGGCGTCGAGACGGCGACGCGGCCGCGCCACGAAGGGTAAGGGCGTGTGAAGCTCCCTCAAGCCCCACGTATCCACTCTCGTCTCGTGGAGGGCGTCTGGAGCACGAGCGATCTCGCCCCCCGCAGAGTCGGCGCCACGGGAGCAATTGCGCACGTACTCGATTCAGTTTGCCCCGACGTTATCACAGTCCTGTCCGTGGTCCCGAGTTCCGTCTGACATGGAGGTGCGACGATGAAGACCTGGACCGGCCAATGCCACTGCGGGCGCGTCGCGTTCGAGGTGGATGCCGATCTCGACAAAGAGACGATCCTCGACTGCAATTGCTCGATCTGTCGTCAAAAGGGATACCTCCACCTGATCGTCCCACCGGAGCGATTCCGCCTCCTGTCGGGCGAAGCGCGTCTCCGCGAGTACCGTTTCCACACCGAGACGGCGGTGCATCGCTTCTGCGAGGTATGTGGTATTCACCCTTTCTACTCGCCCCGGAGTCATCCCGAGGATGTCGACGTCAACGTGCGGTGTCTCGAGGACGTCGACCTCGAGTCGATCGAGGTCGAATTGTTCGATGGTCGCAACTGGGAAGACCACGTCGACGACATTCAGTAGGATCGAGGGAACCTGCCGGGTCCACCGTTCTCCGAGGCCCGGTCTCAACGGCTCGAAGTGTCGACTGGATCGGCGCTTGGCTGTCACCGACGGGGAAGTGGTGCTCGAGAGCTGGTTTCAAGCTCGTTGGCTCGTCAGACCGGGCCAGCTGATAGCCAACGCTCCGGTCCCCGTCGAGGTTTGGAACTCAGCTCTCACTCGACCGGGGAGCGTCCATCTCCGCTCGTCTCCCGACCGCCCGCAGCCGCGACAGCCACGATGCAATCATCGGTGGTCAGGGAGGCTACCTGAATCTCGAGATCGGCGTCGAGGCGAAGCTCGACCCTGAGAGGGCCCGTAGGATCGGGGGGAACGATCACGTCCGACCACCCCAGCCGCTCACCCAGCCCCATCCCGGTGGCCTTGGCGACGGCTTCCTTACATGCGACGAGCTCGGCGACGGTCTCGCGTTTGCAATCGTTCGGTCTGGATGCACGCCAACGACTTCGCTCCTCGCGCGTCGTGATTTGCTCGAGAAGAGATGTCGCCGACACGTGTCGCTCGATGCGGGCGATGTCGACGTGATCGATGCCGATGCCAGTCGGTGACGCACATCGATGCGGGTCGATCAGGGACGCGACGAGTGCCTCCAGACGTTCACGCGCCGGAGCGTTCAGCCGATCGGGACTCACAGCCATCCGAGCATCCAGAGAAACATGGCGACGGAGCCGATCAGAAAGAGGACGGAGGCGGCAGTCTTGCCGTATTCGCTCCGGTTTTCGACCACGTCGGCGGAGAGTACGGGAATGGCCTCGGGAGAGGGCCATGTAAGTGAGGGGCCCGAAGTGTCACCGGCATCGTGGTGTTCGGAGGTTCGAGCTGATGCCGAAGTCTCGGAAGAATCCGTCTCGTCGTGCCGAGTAGCTTCGCTCTCGACTTTTGCCCCCGACGACTCCAGCTCCAGCGAGGTCGACGGGCGAGATGAAGCTTCCGAAATGTCGTCGAGCGAACTCATTGCTCCCTTTAGATCCGGGACCCCCGGATCGATCGAGGTGGAGCTGTCGGGAGACTCCGGCGACGGGCTGGAATCTCGAGACCCGGAGAAAGGGCTCGGCGAGGCGGGCGAGGAGGACGAAGAGGGGGCGGAACATGCGTCGTCGCGACTTTCCTGCGAAGCGGCCGATGTCGCAGAAGCCTCGGACGCGTCGGGAGCGTCGGCGAGACGCTCTGCCGAGGACGAATCGTCGAGGTTCGAGACTTCGGATGCACTCTGAGCCGGAGATACGGACGAACTGGGAGTCCGAGGAGAGACGAATGCGTCCGAGTGTCTCGCCCCCTCTCGTGTCTCTTCCGCCTCGAGGGGCTCGGGGCGAGTTTCGGAGGCGGTCGTCCCCCCGTCCGACATCTCGTCATCGGGCGCGTCGGAGGTCGGTGGGGGCGATGAAACCCGATCGTCGTCGAGAGAGAGGTCTGTCTCCAGAGTCGAGGAGAGATCGGACTCGGAGTCGGGGGTCGTCTCGCTCGAGGCCTCCGCCAGAGCCGACTTTCGCGAGACGACCGTCGTCTCGGCATCGTCCCCGTGATCGGGTTCAATGGCGGGAACGGTCGGTGCCTCGAGTCCAACTGCTCCATCGGCGTCGCCGGAAAGGTCGATCTTGTCGACGAGCTCCGATTCGGGAATCTCGTGAGTGCGATCGGCGCCATCCGTCGTCTCGTCGGTAGAGTCGTCGTCGGACTCGGGCGCCATCGACGTGACCTGAGAGGAGTGATCCAAGTCGGGGAGATGCTCGAGCGCCTGGTCGGCGGACTGGAAGCGTTCCGAAGGCGGTTTCGCGACCATGTGCTCGAGCCACGACTGCCAGGGATCCGGGCACGCGGAGAGATCGAAGGGTTCGGGTTGGACCAGTACCGATAGTGCGCCCCGACCCTCAGAGGATTCGATCAGCGGCTCGCCCTGCAGCCACTCGACCAGCACGAGTCCGAGGCTGAACAGATCACTGCTCGGACGGATGGGATCGCCGACGGCCTGTTCGGGTGAAGCATAGCGAGGGGTCCCCAGAAAGGCACTCCCCTGAGTTTCGACCAGCGTGACGTCGTGATCGGGGTCGAACGTCTCGTTGTCGGCCTGGGCGATCCCGAGATCGACGAGCTTCGCTCGTTCGGTGTCGTCCGAATCGTCGAGGAGAACATTGTCCGGCTTGATGTCCCGATGCCGAATTCCTCGCTCGTGCATGGCACCAAGAGCATCCAGGAGCTGGTGAGCGACTCGTCCGACCCGCTCGGGATCGACGTCTCGCTCTTCGTCGATGACATCCGCGAGCGTACGCCCGGCGAGCAGCTCCATGACGAGAAAGGCCCCCCGATCGTCGGCATCGATGTCGTAGACCTGAACCAGGTTTGGATGTTCGAGGACCTTGAGAATTTCCGCTTCCTGGCGCATGCGAGCCACGGCGCGCGGATGCTCATCTTGCGTCTCGGGCGAGAGCAGTTTGATGGCGACTTCGCGCTCTTTCCGACGATCGAAGGCCGCGAGGACGTCACCGTGCGCCCCCGAAGCGAGATACGCATCGATCCGATATCGATCCTCGAGAACGTCTCCGACGAGTTCGGATTCGGCGTCTTTGGAGACAGGCTCCCCCGTTGATGTAACATCAGAAGACGGCATGTCACTTGCCATTGGACTCAAACATGGATCCTCAAATCGTTATCATGGTAGGACCTGCGACAAGTTTCAAGAGACAATGGTCTCGCGAGGAGGGCGATCGCATGTGAACATCTCCATCCTCTCGGTCGACGCTCGCCCTCGACTCCGAGGGGGCGTTCGTCGACGTGCCAGCAAGTCGCTCACGTCGAAGACGTATCAGGGCGCTCCAGGAGGGTCTCGAAGGGATGTCGGGGAAGACGCCCCATGGAGCGCCGGCTCCCAACCGGCCTGGAACGGCGAAACACACCAGGACATCGAGATGGCTTCACGTCTCCTGGCGCCCCCCTGTGCGTCTTGAAAGTAAGCGGCCTCGCAGATTTGTCACCGATTGACGCCCTTTCGGGAGGAGTGAAGCGACCCGCCTACTCAGAGCGGGCCCCACGGCTGATGATGGCACTCTGGTCTCGTGGGGTCGTAGTGACTCATTCAATCGTGTGGCTCGATGATTCCAGTCGAGATGTGACTCAGGTCCGTGGGATCTCGACGACGCGTTGTTTGGAGAGCCGGCGGCTTCGCCAGCCGATCATCGAGTCGACCGCAAACGTCGTGCCATAGCGTATTCCACGGTATCCGAACGGACCCTTCCAGTCGAGTCCGTCGTTCCGCTCGAAGAAAATCTTGACCGTTTTCCAACCACCGTGTTATCCAACGTATCGATACACGAGGTTGGGCTCGATGGTAATATAACGATCTCTGAGCGAGATACCGGCCTCTCGCGGGCCCCATCGATGCGTTCGAGAGTGTCGGAGACTCGTGCCCCTACACGCCGAGGAGTATGCATGAGTCAGACGGTCCTCGTCGCTGACGACAGCAACACCATTCGACGCGTCATCGGCATGGCCCTGCGCGTCTCTCCGTTGGAGATGATCGAGGCGGGGACGGCCGAGCAAGCACTCGAGCGCGTCCGTCGTCAGCCACAGGTTATCCTGCTGGATTATCATCTCCCGGACGCCAGTGGCTATGACGTGTGCCGAAAATTGAAGTCCGAAGAACAATTTGCGGACATCCCCGTTATCATGCTGGCCGGAGACCACCACGACTTCGACGGGGAGCGGGCCCGCGAATCGGGGGTCGATCATATCATCCCTAAACCTTTCGATACGGATACGCTCCTCGATGTCCTCGTCGAGGCGACCGGGGTCCCCAAGAAAGCGATGGTCAAGCGGGACCCCTCGAGTCAACCATCATCCGAGCCCGAAGTCCGTCGAGAGTCGAGCCCCTCGAAATCGTCGGAGAGCGAGTCGGCTCGACGCCGACCTGAGGGCCAATCGCTCTCGAGTCCATCGTCCGGCGACGACAGCGGACCGAGCTCACGCCCCTCGCCCGACCCCTCTCCGTCCTCCCATCAGCACGACGACAGCGGACCGAGCTCGCGCCCCTCGCCCGACCCCTCTCCGTCCTCCCATCAGCACGACGACAGCGGACCGAGCTCGCG
>JAQCND010000667.1 GCA_028274765.1 Bradymonadaceae bacterium | reverse complement strand
GAGCCAGACCGAAGATGCGATTCTCCTCGCGGGTATGTTCGTCGAGCAGCTCGGCCATCTCTCGGAGTACGTCCAAAATCTCGTCGAGCCCCTCCGTAATGTCCTCGGTCTCCGAGCCGATGCGCTGTTGGAGCCATCGGGTCTTGTCGCACATCGTCTCGTGGGCGAGAGCGAGCTGTTCGATGTCGTCACTCAGCTCGGGAAATCGTTCTTCGAGGTCCACAAAGAAGACCTCTTCCTCCTGGTTGAAGTGGTGGAGCATTTCTTCGAGCGCCATACCTAAGTCGTCGGCGGCCGATTCGAGCATCTGTTTGCGATCATCAATCGACTCGTCCTCGGCGGCGAGTTTCTCGAACGAGGAGGCGATATCTTCGAACAGTCGCTTCAGGTGATCGTGCTCGTGACGGACAATATCCATCAGAGCTGAGCGTTTGTCTTCGTCTATCATAGTCACGTCTCGTCGAGGGGAGCCGATAACGACGGCGAGCTCCGAAGAGTCGACCTCGCTCGTGGAGCACGATAGTCACGACCTTCGGGTTTCGCAAGGGTGGGAGGTGAGACGATTAGTCGAGCGCTCCTTCGAAGGGCTCGTTGGAGGCGATCGTCTTGTATCGATACGAGCACCCGAGTATCGTGCTGAACTCCCGCGTGTTGTTCGCCGTGCTCGATGGTATCTCGATGCACTCAGCCCCTGCGATGAACCATTCACTTGTTGTAGGCTCGCTGGCCTGTCTCTTCGTGGTCGTCTCGACCGGATGTGCAACATCCGGGGCGGTCGAAGAAGCTCCTCTCGAGTCTTCCCGCCAGCAGAAGCTCCGTAAGTCATTGACGGGGACGTGGCGTCAGACGCACGTCGTGGACGACGGCGAGCAACCCCCCCTCGGGGATGCCCAGAAGAGCTGGACGTTCCAGCAGGACGGAAGCGGAGTGTATCGAATCGAGCGTCCCTCGGCCGGAGTCGAATCCGAGGAGGAGTTCCAGTGGCGACTCGAGGGGCGAAATCTCGTCATCGACCGGGCCGAAAGTGGAGAGACCTACTACCGAGCCGAGGCATGGTCGGCCCTCCAAATGAAGTGGTACCACTACGTCGACGAGACGTATTACATCCTGCGACCGGCGGGAGGTAGTATCGACAAGGCGCCCGGTACTCGCATGGGGCCGGGTCGCCGGAAATGACCGTTCGAGGGCGAAGAGGATATTCGATCGCCGCAGACGACCGATCGGAACTCGAGGGCCCAAACGACGTCGAGCCCCCCGACCGGCGAGGTCGAGGGGCTCGAACCATCGGGGCTTCGGGGGAGGGCACAACTCGTTACTGGAGGTCGTTCTCAGTGAGCGTAAAGCTCCCTTGTCCTCGAGCGACACCGATGTCGTTTGTACATGTCGAGTCGTCTCCGATGACGTCTCCCTCCGACCCAGAGCAGGTGCGAACCCCGACGGGTTCGGGCGGACAGGCGCCCGCAGTGGCGCAACACTGTTCACCGTACTCGAAGACCGTGACCGTCTGGCCGGCCTCGAGATCGATGTAGTTGCCGTTCTGCTCGAATCCGATGATCATCCATCCGCTACATCCGAGCGACACGACGCTATCCGAACCGAAGCCTCCGGCGGGACACAGCGAACCCTCCTGGTTTTCGAGACTGGGTTCCCGCCCGTTGAAGACGCCCGAGGCATTCGTGTTTTCGGAGGCCGTGATGTTCGTCCCGACGACTTGGCCCCAGCCGAGGGTATTTCCGCTCGAATCTTCGAGCCGAGCCCCGAAGACGTCCGGACCTTCGTCTTCGCCGCTGCAGTCCGGCGCTTCCCGGAGCTGGACAAACTTGTACGAACTTCCGCCGCCGCCGAGCGACTCACACTGGTTCATGTCGTTGCAGAACTCCTCTTCCGGACAATCGTCGTTGTCATTACAGCCGCCGGGATCCAATTCGGTCGCGTCGTCGCCGGACATGCCGCCATCGTCGCTGGACATGCCCCCATCGTCACCGGGCACGCCGGTATCCTCTCCGCCGAACGGCGACTTGCACTCTCCGGTTTTGCTCTGACAGACTTGATCACCGGGACAGTCGTTGTTGGTCTGGCATCCCTCGCCGCCTCCCCCTCCAGTGCTTCCGCCGCCGGTACTCCCGCCGCCGGTGCTTCCTCCATTGTCGCCTCCCCCGAGGCCACTGGCGGGCTCGCACCCCCCGATGTCCGAGTTGCCCTCGGGCGATTCGATGTCATCTCGGACGCACTCGCCCGAG
>JAQCND010000665.1 GCA_028274765.1 Bradymonadaceae bacterium | reverse complement strand
TAAAGGGGCAAGTCCCCTGTACATGTGATTTGGATCATTCGAGATCCCGAGAGCAAGCCCTCGGGCTGGGCGAGTGCTCCCATCCTGTCGGGTCCATCTTGATCGCTGCAACAACGGGGAACAGCTTATCCGAACACACATGGGGGTGGGGATTATGCAAGGCTCTGGAGTCGATCACCCGCCTCGCGAAGTTTGTCCCCTTCGACGGCGTAGCAGAAGCGCACCAGATCGCGGCCGGACTCGGAGTGATAGAAGGAGGTGCCTGGGACGGAGGCAACGCCTCCCTCCTCAAGGATGTGCATGGCAGCGTCGACCGAATCGTCGAACCCCAGTCGCGAGACGTCGGCGAGGACGTAGTACGCGCCCTCCGGATGGTAGGGGGCGAGGTCGGCGGCCTCGAGTGCCTCGCAGATGGAGTCGCGGCGTTCCTGGAATTCGGCGGCCATCTTGCGGTAGTAGTCGTCCGACAGCTCGTCCATCGCTCGAGCCACGCCATGCTGGAGGGGCGTCGGGGCACAGACGTAGTGAATGTCGTCGACGAGACCGACCGGGTCGGCCAGACGAGGGGGCGCGACGGCATAGCCGAGGCGCCAGCCGGTGATGGCAAACGTCTTGGAGAACCCCGAGATGGTGACGGTGCGCTCTCGCATGCCGGGGAGGGTGGCCAAACTGATGTGTTCGCGCTCGTCGTAGACGAAGTATTCGTAGATCTCGTCGGTGATCGCCAAGATGTCGTGGTCGCGACAGAAGCCGGCGATGACCTCGAGTTCGTCGCGGGAGAGGACTTGACCGGAGGGATTGACCGGGGTGTTGACGACGATCGCCTCGGTCGCCTCGGTGTAGTGGGCTTCGAGCTGGTCCCGCGTGATGGTCCATTCCGGGGGCTCGAGCGTCACCATGTGCGGGGTACATTCGCCGGCCCGGATCGTGTTGTAGTGGTAGCCGTAGTAGGGCTCGAAGAGCATGAACTCGTCGCCGGGATCGAAGAGGCCGTGGACGGCGCAGGCGAAGGCACCGGTCGCGCCGATGGTGACGACCAGCTCCTCGTCCGGATCGATCTCGAGTCCGTTGTGGTCGGCCATTTTGTTGGCCAATGCCTCGCGGAGTTCGGGGACGCCCTCGTAGGGACTGTAGGTGCTTCGATCCTCCAGAATGGCGTCGGAGGCGGATTCGAGCACCTCGGGCGGGCTGGGGAGCGGGCAAAGCCCTTGGCCGAGGTTGATCCCTCCGACCCGTTCGCACTCCCGGCTCATGTGGCGGATGTAGGACTGCTCGAGGAAGTCGATTCGGTCGCTTCGAGCGTCGTTCATGGGATGGGTCGGGTTCGTAAACGTCTCGGGTCAAGTCGAGTGACAACAACCAACCGTGAGTCGTGTCAGCCCTCGAGGTCGTGGCGGAATTGTTCGAGCTCGAGGGTCGCCCCACGAAAAGTGTGGTATTTGGTCTCACCGGGGGTTCGAAAGCCTCGATCGCGATAGAAAGCTCGGGCTCGTTCATTTCCGCTCAGAGCCCAGAGGACGATACGTTCAAAACGCGATGCCAAGTTCTTCATGGCGGGTCGAAGCAGGACCGAGCCCCACGATTGGCGCCAGTGTTCCGGGAGGACGTAGAGCGCGTCAATCTCCCCGGTATCAGCGTCAAACGATTCGTCTCGGACCGGACCCACTCCAACGAGGCCAATGATCGCTTTTTTGGGTTCGGCCACCCAGAGGCGGCGGCTGTCATCGTCGAACCAGGCGGCCCACGATTGAGACTGCTGGTCGAGTTTGAAGTCGTCGAGCACCGAGTCCGGCACGTGGCCGCGATAGGCCACTCGCCAGGTGCGAATCTGGACGTCTGCAATGGCTTGCGCGTCCTCGGGATGTGCGGGACGGATCGCGTCGTCCAACATCGTCGAATACTCGCATGAAGAGCGAGCTCACTGTTCACACGTCACGGATTGTGCCAAGGGTCCGGGGCATGATGCAACCTGTACGGATCGCCAGGAAGATGGGAGGGGGCACGGGCGAGTTCGATATGCAGTCGGGACATATACCCTCCATGGGAGCCCGAGAATGCTCCTCACCCGGCCGTTGCCGTCCTGCAGGCGGTCTTCGGACGCGACGAGATGCGTTCCTCCGAAGGGCGGTCCGTCCACCACGAGCCCCGCTACGGACCGCAACCCCCTGCATCGATGATCGTCGGCGCGATCGGGCAGTCTGTTTCGTGCGATTCGGTTTGAGCGGAGGATGAAAGATGGAGACGTCTTGCAGTGAAGCGACCGGAGCAGATACGTTTCGGGACGAATCGCCTTCTGTCCGGATCGGACGATGACGCAGTCCAGACGTACACGATACCGAGCGCGCTACGTGTTACAGGGTCTCGACGTCCTGGAACGAGGCTACCTCGATGTCGAGGACGGCACCATCGTCGACGTCGGGCCGATAGAGACGGCGGACGAGGCGCCCGACGACGTCGTCGATATCGGGGAGGTCGCCCTCGTCCCCGGCATGGTCAACGCCCACAGTCACGCCTTCCAGCGAGCCATTCGCGCACGCACCGAATATCTACCCGTCGATCGGGGGGAGGACGATTTCTGGAGCTGGCGCGAGCGCATGTACGAGGCGGTGCTGTCGCTCGGGCCCGAGGCCCTCGAAGCCGTCTCGCGGATGGCGTGTCTCGAGATGGTTGAGGCAGGGTACACGACGCTGGGAGAGTTTCACTACATTCATCACGACCGCAACGGTGATCCGTACGCCAACCCCAACGAACTCGCCCATCGAGTCGTTCGAGCGTCGCGTGACGTGGGCCTTCGCGTACAGTTGCTCCGGACGGCGTATCACCGATCGGGGTTCGAGACCCCCGAAGAGCCCCACCAGCGCCGCTTCATCGAATCCGACGTCGAGACGTATCTCGAGCGGACTTGCGATCTCCGAGACGATGTCGCCGATCGCGAAGACGTGACGGTCGGAATGGCCCCCCACAGTGTTCGAGCCGTCCCTGAACACTGGTTGAGAGAGATCGGTTCGGCCGCCGAGGCGCTCGACTGTCCAGTCCACATCCACGCCTCCGAACAGCGGGGCGAACTCGAGCAGAGCCGGCGCGAATACGGGACGACACCGATCGAGGTCTTCGACGACCTCGGGCTCCTCGACGAGCGTCTGACGATCGTCCATGCCACCCACACGACCGACCGCGAACTCGAGCTAATGGCCGAGGCACGCCCGACCGTGTGTGCCTGCCCGACGACCGAGCGAAATCTCGGCGACGGCATTTTGCCGGCCTGTGAGCTGATCGAGTACGACATCCCGATCGCCCTGGGATCGGACAGTCACGCCGATATCGACCCGTGGACGGAGATGAGGCTCGTCGAGTACCACGAGCGGCTCGATCGCGAGCGTCGCAACGTCCTCGCCGCCGGTCGGCCCGACGGATCGTCGCGATCGGAGGGCGAGCGACACACGGCCGACGTGCTCTGGTCGATGGGGACCGCACACGGGGCACGAGCGCTCCAGTTACCGGTAGGTCGACTCGAAGCAGGTCGGGCGGCCGATATCGTCGGACTCGACCTCGATGAACTCGCGCTGGCGGGGGTCCCTCCGAGTCATCTGACGGACGGACTGGTCTTTGCCGCTTCGACTTCGGCTGTCCGAGACGTCATCGTTGGAGGAGAACGCGTCGTGCAGGACGGCAAACATCCGAAGCGGGAGGAGACGATGCGAGAATTTCGAGAGCATCTTCCCTTCGATTGACCCCTCGCGCCGAGGGGCCCTGGACGGCGACTCGAGCGGAGCGTCCGCCGTGACTCTCGAGACGTTCGTGTCGTGTGAGAGAGGAGAACCCACCCAACCGAGATATTGTCCAATTGGGCCCGACGGGAGAGGGACTCGGGAGGCCATCGGAGTCACCGGCGCGAACGGGCCCAGACGCATACGTGAGAGGGAAAAGGTCCAAGAGACATGCGCGATAGCTCGACGGGCTCACCCTGGAAGCGGGGCCTCGACGCGGCGAGGCAATCGGGAGAGCATGCGCCGTCCCAGCGTTCAATTTTCGCGGAAGAAGAGCTTGATCTGAGATCCCTCGCGCACTCGTACGGTTTTGGTTTCCGAGGGTTTCTCGCCCTCGAAGCGCACCTGGACATCGTGGCGTCCGGCGGGAACCCCGACGGTGCCCGGGGTTTGCTGGCCGCGGGGTTCGCCGTCGACGACGATCGAGCCCTGGGGCTTGGAATAGACCGTTACTCGTCCTGCCCCGTCCTCGGAGGCACTTGAACCGTTGTCGCCAGCTCCGGGCCCTGAATTGCCTCCGCTCGAGGCGACACCTCCGCCCTCGAACCCGCTCAATTCCACCATCAGCAGGCGTGTCCGGTAGGGGCGCAGGGAAATAGTGTAGACTTTGGTTTTGCCGTTGTAATTGACTTTGACGGTGTAGGGGCCGCCTGCCGGCAGGACCATGCCGCTGCGATCGTCCTCCTCGACGTATTCGGGATAGGGCATCCCGTTGACGGTGACTTCGGCCTTGCCGAAGTTGGTGACAACGCGCA
>JAQCND010000664.1 GCA_028274765.1 Bradymonadaceae bacterium | reverse complement strand
CGTCTCCCCCCGAGCTCGTCTGGTGTCAGCTCGGCATTCGACACGAGGACGCGGCTCGACGCCTGCAAGAGGTGGACATCGACGTCGTGCAGGACACCTGCATCAAAGTCGCTCACCGTCGATTGCTCGGGTAGCGGGGGCACTCGACGGTTCGTCTGCCATCGGCGTCCCCGCCGCCGTCATCTTCGAGAGACGTCTCAACCGAGATGGGAATCCAGCCCCAACCGTATCGCTGGCATCGAAGGGGACCGAAGCCGATCGCATTATTTTACGCATCCCCGTGAGTATGTACCGTTCTCGTGTAGACCGACGCTAAAAGCGGGCATGTGATTGCGCTGCAGAAAACGGTCGACTTAACATAAAGACATAATTTGTGGCGACGCATCGAGCATACTGCCGCTTTCAGCCCGGTCGACATAAGAGCCAATGGATTTTCTTTCGGGTTGAGATGTCTTTATGCAGACCTCGTCGAGACGAGACGATACGAATCAGCGATCGTCCAGCGGTTTCGCCCTGTTGATCATGCTGTTGCCCCTCTGTTTGGCCTACCTCTCGGTGCCCTGACGTTCAATCCGTCTCTCCCCGAAGGAGCATGGCTCGGGCGGGTTGACCTCTTTAGTTTGAAGAGAGCTCCATCGCGTCCCCGACCTCGAGGCGCGAAAAGAGCTCCCCTCGAGCGTCCTGGCGACGGCTCGATACGGGAGCAGCTGCCGGGTCGTAGCTGGGGGCAACTCCGACCCACCGGAAGGGCGTCACATACGCCGACAGACCGGCGGCGATCCCAATCATGAGTTTATGGTGATCACGGGGCGCCGCTTGCATCGTGGGTGTCGAAAGACTCGATGGAGGGGGCGAGTTCCAGCATCGCATGAGACCATCGATTGCGACTGAAGAGCCCGTACGTAAATCGAAGGCGTGAGAGTTGTCGTGTCTCGCCTCCGCAGACCGCGTCTCGCTGGCAGATGAGCCCCACTTCTACCTCTCAATGCGGCAGGATGCTCCCCTCGACCGATATCCGATAGGCGTAGAAGGGAGGTCGAGCGGAACTGAACGAAAAGACATTGAGCATGTCATTCATCAGGCCAAATCCGGCGTGCCCGACAGAAACACGCCTCCGCCTCCGTTGTCCGAACCCAGGTTGCGTTCCGAAGTTTCGAGAGAGGAGCTGTTGTTCGAGAGTCGGCCCACGAATCACGGAGACTCATATCGCCATCCCTCTCTCGTCTATTCGTCGTCTTCGGAAGTGTGCACGCGAGGAAGAGAATCCGATCGACACGACGAAGGCGAGATGCGTCGTCTGCTCCCGCCCATCCCTCTCGAACGACTGGCCGGTTTGCGGCGGCCAGCACGTACAGGCGCGCCGGAGGGTCCCCCATGCAGAGATGTCTATCTCCTCTTGGGCTGGGAGGATACACACCTTGTTCTGGAATAACGAGAGGGGTTGATCTGGTATTGACGCGGCGCCTGATCTATGCTGCGTAGGTAGGCGTGTCTCCGATCCTCATGTTCCCGTGAACCTTATGAACGACGACGCCTCCCCAGACAACTCCCCCGACGATCGGCCCTCCAGTCGTATCTCGGGATTTTACAACCTCGGCCTCGACGAGCGACTCCATGTCCTCCGAGAGCGCGGGTTCCTCGATAGCGACGACGTGGACCACCTCCAGTCCGATGACGAGGGTCTCGGCCGCGAGACGGCCGACCAGATGATCGAAAATGCCATCGGTACCTTCGAGCTTCCCCTCGGACTTGGCCTGAATTTCCGCATCAACGGCCGGGATTATGCGGTGCCGATGGCGATCGAAGAGCCGAGTGTCCTCGCCGCTGTCAGCCACTCCGCCAAAACCGTACGCCAGTCGGGCGGATTCGAGGCGAATTGCGACGATTCGCTGATGATCGGACAAATTCAGGTCCCGGACTGTCCTGAGCCGGAACGAGCTCGAGATGCCCTCCTCGATGCCCGGGAACGACTCCTCGCTGCAGCCGACGAGTGCCATCCGGACATCGTCGAACTCGGAGGCGGAGCTCGCGATCTCGAGGTTCGCCTCCTGGGGCGAGAGGAGGATTCGCCGATACTCGTCGTCCACCTGCTCATCGATGTCTGCGATGCGATGGGGGCGAACATCGTCAATACGATGGCTGAAGGCGTCGCTCCTCTGGTCGAGGATATCACGGATGGCGAGGTGTCGCTTCGCATCCTCTCCAACCTCGCCGATCGCCGACTCGCCCATGCCCAGTGTCGCATCCCCATCGACGAGCTCGCCTGGAAAGACTTCTCGGGCCGCGACGTCGCCGAGGGCATCGCGGACGCCAGTGAATTTGCCGAACTCGACCCGTACCGAGCTGCCACCCACAACAAGGGCGTGATGAACGGCATGAGCGCCGTCTGCATCGCCACGGGCAACGACTGGCGAGCCCTCGAGGCGGGAGCTCATGCCTTCTGCTGTCGAGACGGCCAGTATCGGCCGATGGCGACCTGGTCGGTCGAAGACGACACTCATTTGGTCGGACGGATCACCACGCCGATGCAGATCGGGACGGTCGGCGGACCGAGTCGCGTCCACTCGACCGTACAGGTCAACCACGACGTGCTGGACGTCTCCGGCGCCGACGAACTCGGCGAAGTCATCAGTGCCGTCGGACTGGCCCAGAATCTCGGGGCACTGAAGGCGCTGGCCACCGAGGGCATCCAGCAGGGGCACATGGCGCTCCATGCTCGGAGTGTGGCGGCCGCCGCAGGCGCAGAGGCCGACGAACTCGACGAACTCGTCGATCGTCTCGTCGAAACGGGCGACATCGACCTCGAGGCCGCCCGTGACCTTCTCGAGGAGATGCGGAGTTGAATGTCGTTTCCCCCGCTCCCCTCCACTCAGATGCGGAGCAGCTGAGCCCCCCGATTCAAGATGGGCTCATCCACGCCGAGCGCCCGAAACGTCTCGAGATTGCGCTGGATGGGATTGTCGATATCGTTGAGCCGCTGCATCTCGCTCCAGCCGAGTCGATGCAAAAAGAGCCACGGCGAGACGGGGATGGGAAAGTCACTTCCAAGGGTGATTCGCTCTCGGGCCAGATCGTGGTCCAGCACCTGTTTGAGGTAGGGAAAACGAGCCATCGAAGCCATCGCCGAGATATCGCCGAAGAGGTGGTCGTACCGTTTGAGCATCTCCATCCAGTCATCGATGTGTTCGGTCAGATGGGCGACC
>JAQCND010000663.1 GCA_028274765.1 Bradymonadaceae bacterium | reverse complement strand
GGCGGAGGAGGGCAGGGCAGTCGTATTAAAAGTATAGACGACACGACGAGACGCGTCCCCCGTTTGAGCATACACCTTATCGCCTCGCTCCTCCCAAAAGGGAGTCGCTCGTCGACGTGCCAGCAAGGATGCTGGCGCTCCAAACCCACCAGCCAGCAAGGATGCTGGCGCTCCGAATCCATCTCAAGTCGATTCGGGAAGCTTGGCTCCGGAGCGTCGGCTTCCAGCCGGCTCGTGTCCGCGGTCCTCCCAAAAGGGAGTCGCTCGTCGACGTGCCAGCAAGGATGCTGGCGCTCCGAATCCATCTCAAGTCGATTCGGGAGGCTTGGCTCCGGATCGCCCCTGTACTTCCTCCGGAAGTGGGCTTCCAGCCGGCTCGTGTCCGCGATCGTTCCATCCTTATGCGATCACTCTGCCCTCCGGAGAGCGACGACGCCCAGGTGTCGCCTCGCGATTTTGTGGTTGCATCGGACGAGGCTGAAGGCCCCGGCGCGCCGGCCTCGAGGGCCGTTGGGTCGAGTCGAGGGGGGCGCTCATGCCGGCAGTGGACCAGCCGAGGGACATGGACATCCGAGCGTCACGGGAGGTTCGGGGGCGTCGATTCAGGCATCATCGTTCTCCGAGGCTTCGTCACTGGCCCATTCCTCGATGGTGCGCTGACGTCCCCGCCCGACCGCCAGCGCTTCCGACGGGACGTCGTCGGTCACCGTACTGCCGGCCCCGATGTATGCGCCATCTTCAACGTCGATGGGTGCGACCAGTGAGGTATTCGAACCGATGAAGGCTCCTTCGCCCACGTGGGTCTGATGCTTCTCCTCGCCGTCGTAGTTGCAGGTGATGGTTCCAGCTCCGACGTTGGTGCGCTCGCCGAGATGGGCATCGCCGAGATAGGTCAGATGGCCCGCCTTGACGCCATCTTCGAGCCGAGACTTTTTGACCTCGACGAAATTGCCCACCTTGCAGTCCCGTCCGATGTCGGCCCCCGGGCGGAGATGGGCAAAGGGGCCGAGCTGCGTTCGCGCCTCGACCTCGGCGCGACGGACGTAGCAGTGCGCCTTGACGTGGACGTCGCCGGCGATCGTCGAGTCCCGAATGACGGTGCCATTCTCGACGACCGTCCCCTCGCCGATGCGGGTCTCGCCCTGGAGCTGAACGCCCGGATGGAGGACGACGTCGCGCGCCAGCTCGACGTCGGGGCCGACGTGGGTCGACGACGGATCGATGAAGGTCACGCCCTCCTCCATCCAACGGTGATTGGTGCGCTCTCGGGCGAGAGCCGTGGCTTCGGCGAGGTCGGCCCTGGTGTTCACGCCCTTGATGAGACGCGGATCGTCGAGCTGCCACCCTGTCGCCCCGCCCTGACGAGCCGCCATGTCGACCAGATCGGTCAGATAGTGCTCGCCCTGAGCCGTATCGGGTTCCCCCTCGCACAGCTCGGGAAGGGCTTCGGTCAGAAACGAGGTGCTCGCAGCATAAAAGCCCGCGTTGATCTCGGTAATCTGGCGCTGTTTTTCGGTGGCATCGGTGTACTCGACGATGCGCTGGACCCCTCCTCCCTTTTTGTCGCGTACGACGCGACCGTAAGTGTCGGGGTCGTCGAGATTGGCGGTCATGACCGACAGAGGAGCCCCCGACGCCTCGCTCGACTGAGCGAAGTCACGGAGGGTCTCGTCGTCCATCAGCGGCACGTCTCCGGAGAGAATGAGCGTCTCGTCCGGACTGGAGGCGTCGAGGTAGTCGTCGGCACACCACACGGCATGCCCCGTGCCGAGCTGCTCCTCCTGGAGGGCGAATTCGAGGCGATCGGCATAGGGCTGATCCTCGAGCCAGTCCCGTACGACGTCTCGGCCGTATCCGACGATCACGACGGCACGCGACGCCCCGGCGCCCAGAGCGGCCCGGACCGAGTAGTCGATCATCGGGCGGCCCAGCACTTCGTGCAAGACCTTGGGGCGCTCCGATTGCATGCGGGTGCCACGACCGGCGGCGAGAATGATGGCTTGAGTGTCCATGAGATGCGTATGGCTGGAAAAAGTGGTTGGATTCGACCGTCGTCGCACGAGCTCGCCATCCCGGAGGTGAGATGAGGGAGGGCGAGCCGAGACGACCGCTACCTAACAGATGTTCGCTCGAGTCGCGACGTCATACCGTCACGTCCTCCGACTCGTCGTCGTCTGACGAGGGCTCGGGCCTCTCGTCGGCATCCATATCGGGCGAGTCTTCCTCGGGGGTCCCGACATGGTCGTCGACCGAGGAGTCGAAGGGGGCTTTCGTCTCGGGTGCGGATTTGCGCGGCGTCTCGACCTCGGCCTCTCGACCGCGAAGCGGAGGATAGCGGTCGAGGGAGACATCGTTGATGGGCTTGCGGGCGTCGGCGGCGAGCTGTTGAAACGCGATCTCCTGAGCAACATTCGGATCTTTGATGGCTTCTTCGCCCTGCTGATTCTCGTATTCACTGACGATGGCGTCGAATTCCGTACAGGCCTGAGCGGTGACCGTGCGCTTCTTGCGATACGGCATGAACGACGACTTGAAGCCGTTGATGATCAGACGCCGGAGATCGCCGATGTTGAGATTGTAGTGGTCGACAACCTTCTCGAGTTCGCCGGTCACCGAGGTGTCGGTGATGAGGCGATTGTCCGTGTTGATGGTACAGCGGAGCCCATAGGAGATATAAAACGGCAGTGGATGACTCTCGAAGCTCTTGCAGGCCTGGGTCTGGATGTTGCTCGACGGACAGACCTCCAGGGGGATCCGGTGGTCGTTGACGTAGTTGAGTAGATCGCCATCCTCCCGGAGGCGGACGCCGTGTCCCACGCGATGCGCGCCACACATGTGGATGGCCTGGTGGATGCTCTCGGGCCCGTAGGCTTCACCGGCGTGGATCGTGAGATTCACGTTGTTGTTGCGGATGAGATAGAAGGCTTCCTTGTGGTCTTTGGGCGGGTTGTCGACCTCGGCGCCGGCCAGATCGAAGGCGACGACCTCCTTGTCTTTGAACGCCACGCAGAGTTCGGCCAGTCGGAGCGACGCCTCCGGGGTGATATGTCGAATCCCGCAGATGATCTGTCCGCTCATGATGCCGTATTGGCGTTTGGCTTCGCGCAGCCCCTCGGCGACCGCCTCGACGATCACGGGAAACGACAGTCCCTCTCGCGTGTGGAGCAGCGGCGAATACCGGACCTCCATGTATCGGACGTTCTCTTTGGCGGCGTCTTCGCCGAGCTCGAAGGCCGCTCGATAGAGCGCCTCTTCGGTTTGCAGGACGCTCAACGTCACGTCGAACGCCTTGAGGTAGTCGTCCAGGTCTTCGCAGACCTCGCCCATATGGATCTCGTCGGCGAGTTCTTCCTCCGTATTCGCTCCGTTGGGGAGCTCGACACCCTGTTTGTCGGCCAGCTCGAGAATCGTCGAGAGACGAAGACTGCCGTCGAGGTGAACGTGGAGATCCGTCTTGGGAATCTCGTGAAGAAACTCGCGAGTAATGTCCATGAATGGTGCGGAGATGTCGAGTGACATCGAACGTTGTCCCAACGTGGGGACAATCGGTGATTTCACTCATTGTAAGGAGGGGGATGTATCGAATCAAACCTCGTCGTCTCTGCGTCCCAGGGCGGTCGCATTGAAGGTATAAACCACACATTCACGATTCGTTCCGTGTTATGCCACCTCCATCCTCCCGCCAGGGCGTCGCTGAAGCCACGTGCCAGCAGGGATGCTCACGTCGAGGACGTCTCGAGGCGCTCCGAACCGATATCGAGTCGATCCGGAAGGCCCGGCTTCGGAGCGCC
>JAQCND010000662.1 GCA_028274765.1 Bradymonadaceae bacterium | reverse complement strand
AGTCGGTCGACCCATACCGGGCCCGGTCGTTTCTCGGCATCGACGACTCGACCAAGGCCCATCTGGAGCTGACCGAGACGCGGATGGGCGGCCGTCGCACGGGGAGTCTGCTGAGCATCATCGACGAGACCGTCACGGCCATGGGCGGGCGGCGTCTGAGGCAGTGGCTCAACTACCCGCTGGTCGACGCCGACCCGATCCGTCGACGCCTCGACGCCGTCGAAGAGTGCTTCCGGGACATCACCCTCCGTGAGGACGTCCGCACGCATCTCCGAGACGTCTACGACATCGAGCGCCTCTGCTCGAAGATCTCGTCGGGGACGGCCAGCGCCCGCGACCTGCGGAGTCTGCTCTCGACGCTCGAGGTCATTCCCGTCATCGAGGACCTGCTGGCCGACGGTGAGAGTGCTTATCTGCAGGACCTGCGCGACGCGCTCGATCCGTTGAGCGACCTCCGCGAGCACATCGATCAGGCGATCGTCGAGGAACCGCCGGCCGAACTCACCGAGGGCGGGCTCTTCAAGCGCGGCTACAACGACGAGCTCGACGAGCTGATCGAGACGGCCACGAACGGCAAGGACTGGATGCTCGAATACGAGCGCGAGCAGGTCGAGCGAACCGGCATCGAGAGCCTCAAGGTCGACCACAACAAGGTTTACGGCTACTACATCGAGGTCACCAAGGCGAATCTCGACAAGGTCCCCGACGACTACATCCGCAAGCAGACGCTGACGAACTCGGAGCGCTACTTTACGCCCGAGCTCAAGGAGATGGAGGAGCGCGTCCTCGGCGCCGAAGAGCAGCGCAAGGAACTCGAATACGAACTCTTCGAGAAGTTGCGCGAAAAGGTCGGACTCGCCGTCGGCGACCTCCTCCAGACGGCCAGTCAGCTCGCCAACCTCGACGTCGTCGCCTCGCTGGCCGAACTCGCCCGCACTCAAGACTACTGTCGTCCCGAGATCGACGACGGCTCCTCGATCCGCATCGAGGAGGGACGCCACCCGGTCGTCGAGGAGATGCTCGAGGACAAGGAGTTCGTCCCCAACTCCGTCGAACTTTCGCCCGACGAGCGCCTCCAGATCATCACCGGCCCGAACATGTCGGGCAAATCGACGGTCATCCGCCAGGCGGCGCTGATCGTCTTGATGGCGCAGATGGGCGCGTTCGTCCCGGCCGAACGGGCCGAGATCGGCATCGTCGACAAGATCTTCAGCCGCGTCGGAGCCAGCGACAATCTCGCCGAGGGGCAATCAACCTTCATGGTCGAGATGACCGAGGCGGCCCACATCCTCAACAACGCCACCGAAGATAGCTTCATCATCCTCGACGAAATCGGGCGAGGCACCTCGACGTTCGACGGCCTCTCGATCGCCTGGGCCGTCGCCGAGCATCTCCACGACACGATCGGCGCCAAGACGATGTTCGCGACGCACTACCACGAGCTGACGAACCTCGCCGAGAAACTCGAGGGCGTGGTCAACTTGAGCGTCGCGGTCAAAGAGTGGCAGGACGACATCGTCTTTCTGCACAAACTCGTCGAGGGCGAGGCCAACCGCTCCTACGGTGTGCAGGTCGGTGAGCTGGCGGGACTCCCCGCAGGCGTCGTCGACCGGGCGCGCGACGTACTCGACGACCTCGAGAGCGGAGAGTTCGGCGAGTTGACCCTCTCCGACGACGAGCGCGAGGCGTCGGACGAGGGGCGCGACCCGCATCCCGATCAGATATCGATTTTCAACATGGGGGGCGGCGGGCTCGAGCCCGAACACGAGGAGGTCCTCGAGCGACTCGAATCGGTCGACATCAATCAACTGACCCCCATCGACGCACTCACCGTACTCGGCGAATTGAACGACATGCTGGAGGGAGGATCATCGTGATACGTGTGCAGCAGCTCGCGGCCCGAATGTGTGTACTCGGACTCGTTGTCTCGGGACTCGCCGTCGGGTGCAAGAGCCAGCCCGAATCCAAGTCGGACGACAAGGCCGACGAGGTGCAGCAATCCCGCGTCTCGACGGGGAATACGGAGCAGGAGACTTCTGGTGCCCAGCGGCGCCAGACCGCCTGGGGCGGCGACATCGAATTTTCGCTCTCCAGCCCTCCGGACTCGAGGTCGCGCACCCTCGATGCCTCCTTCGACGACTGGGAGCGCGATCAGTTCCGCACATTCGCCGGCGACAAGCACGTGATCAAGGGGAAACGGTTCTGGGATGGCAACGACGACGCCAGTCTCGAGGTCGCCGCCCACTCCGATCCCGGCCATCTCTATTTTGCCGTGGAGGTGACCGACGACGTCGTCATCGATGCGGGCTCGGCCGATCCATTCAGCGACGGCGTCGTGCTGTGGCTTCGCGATCCGGGGCTCGCCGATCTTCGCAAGGATCTGCCCAGCTCGTTCATGGAGGGCAAGCAGTTGCAGCCCGAGCTGGCGATCCTCTTCACGCCCGACGGTCAGTTCTGGCGTTACGACCGCGAGAACGGGGGGCTCTATCGCAAGGGGCTCGATGCCGAGACGACGAAGACCGACGATGGATATCGCGTCGAGATCGCCCTGAAGATCGGTGTGCTCCAGCAGGTCTCGGAGCTCCCCCTCGAAGAGATCGCCTTTCGAGTCGAGGCCATCGACGGGGACGCCCCGGATCGCCGCGGCAAACAGAGCCATATCAGCACGCTACCCTCCGACGACGGCTCGCCGAAGTTTGCGCTTCTGGGACTCGAGGACTGGCTTCCCTACGCTCCCCTCACCGGCCAGCCACCCCGCGAGGATACGCTCGGCCGCTGGCGGCTCGGCGACCGGGGATGGACCTTCGACGCCCTCGAGATCGTCCCCGAGAACTGGCGCCTCCTGTCGGACACCTCCTCGCTCGAGGCCTTTCTCGACAAACACGACGTCTACAGCGAGGTGTGCAACCAGTCGCGTCAGCGGGCCGAACTCGTCGAGGCCTACGAGTCGCGGCGCGGCGGTCGGGCGGCACTGGTGATCTGCGGCACTCGTCCCGAGGAGGACACCTGTCCCGACGATGCCTCCTCTCACCTCTACTGGATGAAACTGACCTCCCGGAGCGAAGGGGTCTGGAGTCTCGACCGCACGCGCCAAGTGACCCGCGAACCGATGCCCCAGTGTCCCGAGCGGGCGTCCGGCGACAAGACGTTCTACACGTCGTTTTCGCTCTATCCGCTCACGATGTATTACGATACACCCGTCTGGGCAGTTGGCTGGGAGAAGGGACGGCGCTCCGAGCGCGAGCGGTTCCAGCGGACGGGGGTCTGGTTCATCAACGGAGCACGCTCCGAGGCTCGCATCGGAAACATCGAGACGTCCAAGACCGAAGTGCAGGGACGCGAACGCACGATCGAACAAACTCATCTCTATCTGACGCCGGTCGATTCAAAAGAGGGCCGAGACATCTGTGCCGTCGAGACCGTCCGCAAGCAGACGTGCGAGGGCTTCGACGAAGGGTGTCAGACGCGAGATCGAGGGCTCGGTCGGTACGCCCGCATCCGCATGTGGTCGGGCTCCAAAGGGGCGTTTCAGCGGTATCTGATGTCGAAACATCGCCGCTGCCGGGCTCGGTTCGATTTCAACTCCCGAGATGCCTACCTGCTGTTCCACCGCAACAAGCGCCTCGGACTCATTCGCTCGCAGCAGTGATCGTCAGGGAGGCGACTCGAAGAGCGGTGAGTACTCGAGGATTGGCTCGACTGGAGCCTCCCGGCGCCGCCATCGTCGATGGCAAATGAGCAGCCGAGTCGTGTCCCGCGACATGCGCGGGGATCCATTCGAGTCCTCTATCCTCACGTTTCGTCTCGAGGGGCGTCGTCGGTCCGCCGAGCCAGCAGACCTCGCAGCAGGCGTTCGGGCCGTTCGATCGAACGGATGTAGTAGAGCGCCCGGAGGACGATCTCCTCGTGGTCGGTCAGATCGCCGTGTCTCCCCGATTGGCGACGTCGCTCGAAGATCTCGCGCAGACACAGGGCGGCGCACACGGAGATGTTGAGGCTCTGAGCGAACCCCACTATCGGGAGAATGCACTGGGCGTCGGCTGCCTCGCGCATCTCGTCGGAGACGCCGTCCTTTTCGTTGCCGAAGACCATCGCCGTCGGCTCGTCGAACTCGATGTCGTCGATCGGGCGAGAGGCCTCGAGCTCCGTCGTCACGATGCGGTAGCCTCGCTCGCGCAGCACCGAGACGCACTCGCCCGGTTCGGGGTAGCGCTCGACGTCGATCCACTTGTCGGTCCCCTGCGTCACGCGATTGGCCTCCTTGAAGTGGTCCTGGCTCTCGACGACATGCATCGACTGAAATCCGAAGGCTTCGGCCGATCGGATGACGGCCGAGACGTTGCCGCGGTCGTAGATGCCGTCCAGTACCGTCGTGACGTGGTACGTGCGTTGGGCGAGGACGTCGTCGATCGTCTCGCGGCGCTGCGCGGTCAGGCGAGGGCCGAGTAGCTCCACGAGCTCGTCGGCACTCATCGAATACTCGCCGACCTCCAGCGGCTCGTCGTGCGGCATGCGGGGAGGCGTGGTCGTCTCACTCATGGCTCTCGAAAGGGATAAAAGGCGACAGGTCGCATCGCCTTGATTACACGCTTCAACTCGCCTCGACAACGGCCGATCGGCGCGTCTCTCGCGTCTGCGTCGACAAAACGCCGTGTCATACCATTGAGCCCAACATATGCATCACATCGCCCTTGCTTCCGCCTTTATATTGGCTTGCCAATCCCGTTCGGGGCTCCGATAGAGGGGCATCCATTCCTTTGATCTCCGGGCTCGCACCCGGATCCTGGTGCTGTCGCCGCCTTTGGCGGCTCTCCGGGAGCCCATCGATGCAGGTCGATGAAGCGGCGTTGAGTACGAGAGAACTCGAGTCCATGCTGTCGGACGAGTCGCCCCACTCCTCCCGACAAAGAGTCAATCGTCGGCGTGCCGGCGAGGCCGCTCACGTCACGGGCACACAGGGGCGCGGCGGAGGATGCGACGCCGTGACGAGTCCCCCATAGATCGTGAGGGTACTCCAGAGGCGAGGGCAATCGCACAAGGATGGAACCATCGCGGACATGAGCCGGCGAGCCGCCCACGTCCGGGGGACGTACAGGGGCGTTCCAGAGAGCGTCGAGGAAAACTGAGGTGCGATTCGACATCTGGCGCGCCTCGATACGTCTTCGACGTGAGCTGCTTGCTGGCACGTCGCTTCAACGCCTCCTTGAGGGAGAAGCGAGGCGACCTCGATGGAGGCGATGCTCAGAGGCGATCGTAGTCCTCCAGAGACCGCTAGACCGAGGCCGCTTTGTCTTTTGTCTACTCGTTTCCTATGGTATGAGCGACTCATTGTGTATTTCCTCCGATCGATCTCGAACATCATAAGACTTGATTCCATACGCTCATCCGAGGCTCCCATGCTGCGTTCCAACACGCTTCGACTCCTCTCTGTCTTCACGCTGAGTCTGGGTATCGGGGTGGCCGCTGGCTGTAGCAGCGACCAGGCGTCCACTGGAGGCCAGGATGCGGGCGAAAGCCGGTGTGACCCCGGCGAGCGCCTCCATCCCATCAAAGGATGTGTCGAAGACGAAGGCGGAGCTTCGGGGAGTGACATCGGTTCCGCCATCGATGGAGGCGCCCTCAACGACGTGTTGGAGGGCGACGGGACGTCTTCGTCCGATCCCGACGATACGGGACTGGTCGAGACACTGCCGGATGCCGACGATACCTGCCATCCCCGGGTCGATTCCGACGGCGATGGACTGAGCAACGCCTGCGAGTGTCCGCCGGAAAAAGCTGACGATCCCTCCGAGGTCCTCGGGACCGATCCCAACGACCCCGACACCGACGGCGACGGCATTCCCGACGGCCAAGAGGTTGGATACGACTGTTCGTTCGACCGGGGTCAGGATACCGACCCGACCACTGCCGACACGGATGGTGACGGACTCCCCGACAAAGCCGAACGAGAAAATGGAACGGACCCGCTGAATCCCGATACCGACGGCGACGGCCTCGATGACGGCACCGAGGTTGCCGTCGACTGTCTGGATCCGACCGACTCCGACACGGATGGCGATGGCATTCCGGATGGCGCCGAAGATAGCAATCAGGATGGACAGATCGGTAATTGTCCGAACCGCAACTACAAACGCCAGTGTGCCAACGGCGAGACCGACCCCTGTAGCGCCGACAGCGACGGCGACGGTACCAAGGACGGCAACGAACTGGCGTTCCGAAAGTGTCAGCCCAAGGACACCAAAAATCTGCCGGAGCCCAAGCTGATCTCCAGCGGGCCGGCCGACTACAAACTGGCCCTCGAGCCGAACGTCAACACGGCGGAAGTCTCGACCTCGTCGGGGGCGATCCAGGCCCATGTCTTCGCCGACAATCCCAACAACTACACGGGCTTTGTCGTCGACTACGACCCGGGCAAGACCCAAGACCCAACGAAGCTGGCCTCGAATATTGCCTCCAAAGTACAGGGGCTCTATTCGAGCGCCAATCGTCGGTCCACCGGACGCAAGGTGCAGACCCACGACAGCGACTCGGCCGTCGTTCAGGCCAAAGTCGATCTTCCCGCTCGGGGCGGCACCCCGCCCGATCCGTCTCAGGCTCGTGATCGGATTCTCGCCGAACTCGCCGGAGTCGACAGCGTCCAGCACGGACTCGGCGCTTCGATCGCCAATAGCAACGGCCCCACCCTGTTCAACTTCGAGGTGGTGCGCCGCGAGGATGGTGCGACCGTCGTCGGGACCTTGACCAACCTGACGTTTTACGAGGACGAAACCATCGAGACCGGCATTCGCGTCGACGACCTCACCGGCGGTACAGCTCTGGCTCGCGCGAACGCTTCACTGACGACTGAATGTATCTCCGAAAAAGTCGATTCGGTTCCCAAAGCCGACATCGTGCTCGTCATGGATGGCTCGGGATCGATGGACGACGAGCGAAGTGACCTCTCGAATTTCGCCCAGCAGTTTGCTCAAATCCTCAATCGAAACGGCGTCGACTGGCGCATCGGTGTCACGGGAGTCATCTGCGATCCCAACAAGTCGGGTCCCTTCACCAGTCGTTTCCAGTCGTTGCTTCAGAACGCCAACTTTTCGCAGACGTGCCGGTGCTCATCGTTTGGCTCCTGTTCCGGCTCGGCCAGCAACGGTCAACTCCTCGGCCAGGGCTTCACCCGGAATCCACGCCAGGTCGCCCAGTGGATTCGAAATCCTCCGAGTGGCCCCGTTGAGTTCAGCGCCACCATGGGAGCGGCCGCGCTCGATCGCCTGCTGCCCCGGAAGGCTGACAGCCCGACCAATCTCCGCCCCGATGCCTCGACGATCCTGGTCTCCGTCACCGACGAACAGGACTACTTCTTTCGAGAAACGGCTGGTCTCCCCGAGCGCGCTTCGTCGTTGAGCAACAGCAAGCAGCAGCAGCTCACAAACGCCACGGATCCCTGGGTTCAGTACCTTCAGGCCGATCCGCTCAACGCGACCGTCTTCGGACTCTACTGGCCCCCTGGCCAGCAATGTCCGGGGAACGACTCGAGCGGGGTCGCCAAGATGGCTTACGGTATTGACGACATCGTGCAGCGAACCGGAGGCAACGGCGGCTCGGTCTGTCAGGTTGACGTCTCCAGCACCTTCAAGAACATCGCCAGCGCGACGGCCGGGCTCAGCTCCAACATCCGACTGTTGGGCGTGCCGGTGGCGTTGAGTCTCCAGCTCAAGCACGTCGACCTCAACAAGACCGAGCCGAACCAGTCCGAGCAGCTCGTCACCGTTCCGCGGAGTCGCGACCAAGGCTTCGACTACAACCCCATCGTCAATCGCATCAACTTCGAGGGCGACAACTATCGCCCCAGCAAGGGAGACCGGCTGATCATTCCGTACCGGCGTTGGCGTAACAGCATCAACGAGTGCAGCAAGGACGATCCGTGCTCCGGCAAGAAGGTGTGCATCAGCGGCGAATGTCGATGAATGAGCGCTGCGGGCTTCTCTTGGGAGTGCTCGTGCTGGTAGGGGCGTGTGCCCCTCCTCCCCTGCTCGGCCCGCCGGATGCAGGGGCGTCGCAAGATGCTTCCATTCCAGTCGATGATACCGGCAGCACCGGTGGAGAAACGCCCCCCTTCGGCGAGGTCGCCGAACTGGTGCGCCAGCGGTGTGCCAAGGCCGGATGCCACGTCTCGTCTTCGTCCGGCGTGGGGCACTTCAAGGTCTCCGACTCCGACGCCTCCGACGAGGCCATTGCCGAAGCCCTCCGCGACCAGTCACTCGACGGCGAAGAGGGCGTGATCGTCGAACCCGGAGAGCCCGAGGCGAGCGCCATGTACACGTATGTAACCGGCGACCGACAACCTCGGATGCCGCTCAGTGGCCCTCTCGACGACGATCAGATCCAGCTCATACGCAAATGGGTTGCCGCAGGAGCACCGTATGAATGAGACGGATGGAGGCTCGTCTCGCGTGTCGATGCCTGCCCACTTCGATTGTGCTCGCTGGTGCCTCGGGGTGGTGGCGCTGGGGCTCGGCCTCCTCTCCGCCAACGACGCGGCCTCCTCTCAAGAAGAGACCTCTTCGGACGAGTCCGACGTGGCTCCAACGGAGCTCTCGCCCCCTGAACTCGCGCCCCCCGACCGCGTGCCTGCCGATCTTCGGGTCACACTCGGCCCTTTCGTGGCGATGCGCTCGATGACCTTCGAAGGGGATGCTCGCACCATCACCCATCGTCCCCAGCCGTACCGAGGGGCGGCGCTCTCGGCCGCTTTTCGTCTCGCCGAAGTCGATCAGCTCGATCTCGCTCTACTCGCCGAGGGCGAACTCGAGTACGGGGCCGCCCGCAATCGCGAGCTCAATCCGCGTGGTGGCCCGAGTCCGCGCACGGAACTCGCCGTCGTCGGAGGGCAGCTGACGGTTCATCGTACGATCAGTTCGACACTCGGACTGGGGATCGGCCTCGGCTTCCAGTCGACCAGCGTGACCATCGAACCCAACCGCCGATACACCGGTCACCAGTACCTCTCGGTCGACGTCGGCGCCGAACTGCGGGGATATGCCTTCCAGGACCATCTCTCGTACGCTCTCGAAGCGGGGGTTCTGCCGGTCGTCGCAACCGACAATTCCAACGATACCCATGGCCCCTCGTCGTCGTTCGGCGCGCGAGGGGCGCTCGAGGCTGCCTGGGTGCCGTTTGCCGATGCCCGGCCACGTATCAAACGGGGATGGCGACTCGTGGCGCGCTACCGCTACCAGCGCTTCCGCAGCCAGTTTCCGGTCTCGCCGATCGGACTCCAGGGGGGCATCAGCGTCGACCGCCAGCACCGCGTCGCCCTGTCGATCGGATACGTCATTCGTTGACGCCCATCTCCGACATCTCGAAGTCGAAAACAGTCCAATCGACGATCCTCTCCGGATTCACGAGGACGACGGGAGAGGTCGAGGGGAGCACGCTCATCTCCGGGAATCCCCGAGCATCCCGACCGAAGTACTCGACGAAGCACTGTTTCCGACGCGTCAGTTGGAAAACTTGACCGTGATACGGATCTGTTCGAACCTAATGGTCCGAGGAGGTCGACGCGGTATCGATCGCAATGTCCTCAAGATGCGTCGGCCCATCTGACATATGATCGATGGAACGAAACAATCACGAGAGTGATCTTTCGAGCCTTCGCACTCGATGCTCTCGCTGGTGAGTGCGATTGTTTCGCTCCGCTCGTACTCGAATAGAGGATGGACTTTGATACGTACTTCGTCTTTCGTTCGCCTGCTGCTCGTGGCCGTACTGTGTGGTGTCGGGATGTCGGCGTCGGCCTGTATCGTCCGGGTTGATGACGACGAACCCTCGGTCTCTCCCGATGCCGGAGAGCCGGGCACCTCCGAGCCCCCCTCGGATCGACGCTCGACGCCCGCCCGAGACACCTCCGAAGCCCCCTCCTCCGATATTCGCAACCCGGATGCCTCGCCGCAAACGGATGCAGAACTCGAACGGCGAGACGTCGAACGGGACGAGGGTACCGGCGACGGGACGAACGATGATGCGACCGAATTCCCCGGACTGGGCGACATCTCGAACGGCTCGCCGTCCGACGGCGGCCGCCCCGACACTGAAACCGACGAGCCCGATACGTCACCGCCCCCCGAATGTCGGGGAAGACGCATGCGATGTCTCGGCGACTGCATCGATCCTCGCACCCACGACGATCACTGCGACAGTTGTCAGCACAGCTGTGCCTCCGGTGAGATATGCGTCAACCGGTCGTGCCAGCCCGACAGCCCCGTCCGGGCCGTCATGAAATACTCCAACAAAGTGCGTTCGACCCCAACCGACTGCGGCCAGTACGGCCAACGCCAGGCACTCCCGCCCGTGACCGGCAACGACGAGCTGCACAGAGCCGCTCAGGCCCACGCTGAGAGCATGGCCAACAACGACTTCTTCGCCCACGAAGATCCCACTGATAGAAGTGACTTCGTCGTGCGCATCCGGCGCACCAACTATTCGGGTTCCCCGCTCGGTGAGAACATTTCGGCCGGAGGGCGCGGGTTTTCGGCGCGCAGTGTCGTGAGGGGATGGGAGCAGTCGGAGGGTCACTGCCGCAACCTCGCCGACTCGCAGGCGACCGACATCGGGGTGGGATATGCCGAATCCAATTCGGCCACGTACGGCGCTTACTGGGTCCAGGTCTTCGGGCGCGGCGGGTCGTAACGGTTGAGAGACGTGCGCATCTGAGAGTTGGGGGTCGCACTTGGTGATCATGCTACGCCACTGACGTAGTTTTCGTATCACCCGCGCCCGCTGACCACAGGCGTCTCAAAGTGCACGAAGCTGCTCGCAAGAGGTGGCTTCATCCAACCCCTGGAGTTGGCTGACGGATATCAATGGCGGTACAACACACGGCTCAGAAATCGCCACTGCGCCATTCTCTCCCCCGGGAACACGGAACCGCTACCCGTCAGCGCTACCCTGTGCCCATCAGTCGTCGGACTCGTCGCCGCTGCAGACGACGAGCGCCCCGATCACGCCGGGAATCCATCCGATAATTGTCAGCACCGTGATCACCAACACAGTGCCACACCCCTTGTCGAACACGGCGAGGGGCGGACAGAACAGGCAGAGAATGGCGCGGAGAAGACCCATGGTTTGTGGCGAGTTTGGAATTCGTTAAAACAGTCACCCGTGAGGACCGAGCCTCACCATGAAAATATATAGGGCCATCAGAGCGGCACCACGATTAATATCCTACTCAAACGCCGTTTCATTCCAATGGCGTTCACGGCAGGACCACATCTCGATACTCCGAGGGGATACCTCCCACACATGTTCGTTCTAGCATGTGCTCCCCGAGGTCGCGTCCGTCTTCCGAGCTCCTGGAGGGAGCAGCCTCTAGCTCCGGGCGCGGACCGGAGATCAGAGCTTGATTCGAGCCCCGAAGAGCGGAAGCACGCTTATCCGAACACGCATGGGATACCTCCTCCAATAAGGCCAGATACGTTCGATGTTGGCCGACGACACGCTGCCTCGACGTGACCTTCGGAGGCAGACGAGGCTCGATACCCCGCACCTCGCCTATACTCTCCCTCCGGCGCGCCTTTATGCTTGTACGTTTCTACTCGCCGGAGGTCTCCGGCGCGCATTGAAGAGAATTGGATTGGTATGAGATCCCCCGGGGACGCCCTCATGGTCATACACAAATCCCACTCATCCTCTTCAAGGAGGGTTGTGAACCCCGCCGGCATGT
>JAQCND010000660.1 GCA_028274765.1 Bradymonadaceae bacterium | reverse complement strand
GGCGGAGGAGGGCAGGGCAGTCGTATTAAAAGTATAGACGACACGACGAGACGCGTCCCCCGTTTGAGCATACACCTTATCGCCTCGCTCCTCCCAAAAGGGAGTCGCTCGTCGACGTGCCAGCAAGGAGGCTGGCGCTCCGAACCCACCAGCAAGGATGCTGGCGCTCCGAACCCGTCTCTAGTCGCTTCGGGCGGCGTGGCTCCAGAGCGCCCCTGTACTTCCTCCGGAAGTGGGCTTCCAGCCGGCTCGTATCCGCAATCGTTCCATCTTTATGCGATCGCCCTCTGGAGGAGGGCTTACAACCCCCAGGCTAGGAGGGCCGAGGCTGCCAGGGGAGGCACGAGCAACGCCACTCGGGCCACTGTTGCGAGCCATCCCTCCATCTGCGAAACGGGGCCGATCTCTCCTAACCAGAGGGCATGAGGGGCGAGCGCCATGGTGAATCCGACCCACGGCGAGGGGTCATCGTAACTGAAGAAAAACCCGTACAACACGAGCGACGCGAAGAGCAAGGTGAAGACGGTGGTGCCCCCCTTGGCGAGGGTGATCGATGGATCCCACCAGCTCAACACCAGGGCCACGCTCGCGACCACGGTGATCACACCGACGAGCTCGGAGCCCGAAGCTACGGAGATGAGCACGAGCACGGCCGATCCGGCGATCGAGATGACACACATCGCGAGGGGGATCGTGGCCCCGGAATGGCGCCGGGCAACGTGGTCGAGCGTCCAATCAGCCGCGACGATGAGGAGACCGAGGACATCCATCCAGAGAACGGCCTCGAGCCCCGCCCAGTGGGAGTCGCTGAATTTGAAGGTAATGACGGCGTAGACGAGCGCCTGGGAGGCCGCCAGGGAGATGATGAGTTTCTCCCAGTCGAATCCGGAGCTGATCCGCGCAAGAAGGGGTTGGACGAGCCCGATGACGATAATGCCCGCGCCGAGGTAGGGCATGTTCTCGGGCTGGCCGCCGAGCCCCCAGTGCCCCACGAGGTAGGCGGCGCCGATGCCGATGGATCCTCCCCAGTAGTCATTGAGCCATGTCTCGTCGCGCCAGGGACGCCAGGCGAGGGTCATGATGCTACCGGCGACCAGCGCCGGGAGGAGCACGACATGGAGTGCCACGTTGAAACCGACACTGAAGAGTGCGTCGCTCATGAGCGATGTCGAGGGATAGAGGATGAGCGTGTCAGCGGCTCTGATCCGGATGGAGACTGGCCAGCCCAGATGGGGCCCAAAACAACACCCCCTGCCGAATGTCGACAGGGGGGGGTGACGTGCAAGGGCATCGACAGGAGAAGACGCCGACCCGTCCGCACCACTGGCGTGTCGGAGAGGGCAGGTCGGAACGCTCCGTCACCTCGAGCCCCTCACTTCTCGATGCCTTCCATGGAGAGGATGAGTCGAACCATCTTGTCGACGGCTTCGGGCTTCCAGTCGATGCCGAAGTTGAGTCGGTTGATTTCGAACTCCGTATAGAAACCTCGACGGAAGTTGCCCTGCGGTCCCTTGCCGGACCCGATTTCTTTGATTTTGATCGCGATCGTCTCGGTGTTGCCGTGCATCGAGATGTCACCTTCGACCTGGAGCGTCTCGTCGTCGACGCGTTCGACGGATGTGCTCTCGAAGGTGATCTCCGGATACTTCTTGGCGTTGAAGAAGTCGGGGCCCTTGAGGTGCTTGTCGCGTTTTTTCTGGTGGCTGGTGAGGCTCCCCGTTTTGATCGTCAGATTGATGGAACTCTTCGTGATGTCGTCTTCATTGTATTCGATGGTCCCCGAAACCTCGGGAAACTCGACGAATGCGTGCCCGATCCCGAAGTGATCGGCACGCGCCATGATTTTGGTGTGAGCGGGATCGATCTCGAAGGTTGCCGCTCCCCCGCTTCCATCGTCCTCGCTCTCATCTTGAGCGAATCCCGTAGCAGGCGCGAGCGACAGCAGAAGCAGAGCAGAGAGGGCTCCAAATATCGAACGTCTCATCGTGGACTCCTCATCGTGAAAAATATGACGGCGAGTTCTTCAACATTGAACTATCGGGGTTGACTCCCGAGGGGAGTCTTAAGGGACATGTTACATCTCAACAATATACCGATCTGTCAATCTCGTACGAAGTCTCTTCATATCGTCGACAGACGGTCGTGGCCCCCCGCGCTCGAGAGGCTGTGTCTCGAGCTTCGTGTCAGACCTCGTCGGCTCGTCGCAGGCGCTCACCCCCCATCTGCCTTTTGAACGAGGGAGCATGTATCGTGTCACGAGGAATATCGACCGGGGAGTACCCTTGATCTCTATCGCCGGTTGGGGTCTATCCTGTAGGTCTGCATCGGCCTCGATCGTGGTGGAGGTCGTGCTCATCACCGCGAATCCGTCGTCAACCCGCTTCTCCACACACGACGAACGCCATGTCGGGACACAACAAATGGAGTAAGATCAAGCACAAGAAACAGAAGCGCGATCGGCGTCGAGCCAAACTCTTCAACAAGTTGATCCGCGAGATCACCGTCGCGGCCCGCGAAGGGGGAGGCGATCCCGAATACAATGCCCGACTCCGGGTCGCCATCGAGCGGGCCCACGACGCCGACATGCCCAAGGACAACATCGAGAAAGCCATCAAACGGGGCACCGGGGAGCTCGAGGGAGTCGATTACGAAGAGGAGGCGTACGAGGGGTACGGGCCGGCGGGCGTAGCCGTCTTCGTGCGGGCATTGACCGACAACAACAATCGGACGGTCGCCGAGCTGCGCCACCTCTTCGACACCTACGACGGCGACCTCGGCGAGGATGGCTGTGTCGCCTGGCAGTTCGATCGTCGCGGTGAGATCAAAGTCGCTCAGCGATCGGTCGACGATGAAGACGACTTTCTACTCGAGACCATCGAATACGGGGCCCTCGAGATGGATGAGGCCACCTTCACGCCCGACAGCGAGAAGAAGGACCCCGACGATATCGGTGTCTACGCCGTCTACACGGACTTTACCGACATGCACGACGTCGACGAGCAACTCCGGGAGGCCGACTACGAGGTCAAAGAGACACGACCGATCCGGACGCCGACTCAGACGATCGAACTCGACCGCGGCGAGGCCGAGACGTTCCTCGAATTTTACGCGGAGCTCGACGACCACGACGACGTTCAGGACGCTTTTGCCAATTGCGTCCTCCCCGACGATATGCAACACGCTCTGGATTGAAGGGAGATGAGCGTGACGATTCTCGGTGTCGACCCCGGATCGCGATACACCGGGTACGGTCTGGTCGCTCGAGAGGGCCGTGAGATCGTGCACGTCGCGAGCGGGCGTATCAACGCGACGGGTGAGGATGAGTTCGGCGCTCGGCTTCCCGTCATTTACGAGGGGCTGTCTCACATTCTCGAGCAGTTCGAGCCCGGCGAGTCCGCCATCGAGGCCATCTTTACCGCCTACAACGCTCAGTCGACCATCAAGCTGGGTCATGCACGGGGAGTCGCAGAACTCGCCCTTCGACACGCGGGCCTGGCGCCTCGGGACTATCCCCCCGCCGAGGTCAAAAAGACGGTGGCGGGCGACGGTCGAGCCGACAAACACCAGATCCAAGAGATGGTCAAAATGCGGCTCGAGCTCGAAGGAGAGCTGGCTGAGGACGCCGCCGACGCGCTGGCGGTCGCCATCTGTCACGCTCAGACTCGTTCGTTCGACAAGCACGTGCGTTGAATGCCAGAGATGTCGATATGATTGGACGCCTCAAAGGCCGCGTCGAGACGATCGATCTCGACACTATTCTCGTCGACTGCGGAGGGGTCGGCTACGAGGTCAACGTCCCCGCCGGCTCCGCCGAGCGACTCGAGCTCGACGACGAGCGGCGCGGGACTCTCTACATTCACACGAGCGTCAAGGACGATGCGATCGATCTCTATGGATTCCCATCGCCCGCCCAAAAAGAGCTGTTCAGTCGCCTGACGTCGGTCTCGCGCGTGGGGCCCAAGACGGCGCTCGGCGTCCTCTCGGAGCTGTCCCCGGCGGAACTGGTCTCGGCGGTACGATCAAACGACAAGGACGACCTCACGCAGGTCAAGGGCATCGGCGACAAGACTGCGCAGCGGCTCATCCTCGAGCTGAACAATTCGTTGGACGATTTCGAGTTCGACGAACTCGTTCCGCCCGACGACGAGGACGACGCGGCGGACGAGCGCGCCGCCGAACGCCTCGAGGAACTCCACGAGGCTCTCGCCAACTGGGGCTACGACGATGCGACGATCGAGTCGGTCATCGAGGAGCTCGATCCCGATATCGACCCCGACGACGATCTCGAACCACTGATCCGAAGGGCCCTCGAATTGCTGCGATGAGGGTGATGGCTGGAGTGCTTGTCTTGATACGGCTGGAGATGACCCATGCCAGGTGACGACCCCCAACCTCCCATCGAACCGAGCGACGTCTCGTCGGCCACGCCTGCTGGCGACGACGAGACGCCAGAGGACCCGCGCAATCCCGATCTCCATCCCGAACAGCGCGACCAGGAGGCCGATACCGAAGCATCGCTCCGGCCGAGTACGTTTGAGGCATTCATCGGACAGGATCAGGTGGTCGACAATCTCGAAGTCATGGTCGAGTCGGCTGACATCCGAGACGACGTCCTCGACCATATCCTTCTGTGCGGCCCACCGGGGCTGGGGAAGACGACGCTAGCCCACATCCTGGCCCACGAGCGTGGCGTCGAGCTCCACGTCACCAGCGGACCGGCCCTCGAACACAAGGGCGATCTGGCGAGCATCCTGACGGGACTGACCGAGGGCGATGTCCTCTTTATCGACGAGTGCCACCGCCTCGACAAGGTGATCGAGGAGAACCTCTATCCGGCGATGGAGGACTTTTATATCGATTCGATCCTCGGGGAGGGGCCGACCGCCAAAACCATCACGTTGTCGCTCGAGAAGTTTACCCTCATCGGAGCCACGACGCGAGCGGGCCTGATGACCGCGCCGATGCGGAGTCGATTCGGGGCCATCCGCCGACTCGAGCTGTACTCCGACGAGGAGCTGACCGACATCGTTCACCGCTCGGCTTCGATCCTCGACATCGAACTGACCGACGAGGGGGCCACCGAGATCGCCAGTCGGAGCCGCGGCACCCCTCGCATCGCCAATCGACTCCTCCGCCGAGTCCGCGACTACGCGACCGTCGAGCGAGCCGACGTCGTCGATCAGAAGCTGGCCGATTACGCGCTCGAAGAGGTCGGGGTTGACAGCGCCGGACTCGATCACGTCGATCGCCGATATCTGCAACTGCTCTGCGAGAAGTTCGGGGGCGGCCCCACCGGACTCAAGACGCTCGCCTCGGCGCTCGGCGAAGAGAAGGGGACGATCGAGCTGGTGATCGAACCCTATCTGCTCCAGGAGGCCTTCCTGGAGCGAACACCTCGCGGCCGAAAGGCCACCCAGCGGGCGTACGAACATCTCGATCTCGGCGATTCCGACGAACAGGAAATGCTGATCTGACGCTCCGTGAACCGGAACCCGGGAGTCGTCGCCCGCGACGACTTTCTCGACCGAGGAGATGGTGTTCCGAGAAGTCACGGCCGACAAGTCACTTGCTTTGCTCGATCCACGAGGTTCCCCATGCCCGACGATGCCGTCGAACACGCCCGGGCGCTCTTCGAGTCGCTCGGCCTGTCGCCCGAGGACGATCCCGAACTGGCCCAAACGCCGGAGCGGTTCACCGAACTGTTACGCGACCTCTTCAGCGATCGCGACGCCTCGCCCCCGGCGATGAGTACCTTCGAGTCGGACTACGTCGGGGATGCCGACACCTCGGAACCGGTCCTACTCGAGGATCTCCCCTTCTACAGCATGTGTGTCCACCACGTCGTGCCCTTCTTCGGGACGATCGATGTAGTCTACATCCCCGACGAGACCATGACGGGATTCGGAAGCGTCGGACGGATCATCGACCACTTCGCCGCCCGGCCTCAAATCCAGGAGCGACTGGTGCGTCAGATCGCCGAACATCTCGACGCCGAACTGGCACCCGAGGGTGTACTCGTACGGTGCCGGGCCCGACAGATGTGCATGGAGATGCGCGGGGCTACCAAGAGGGGGCGACTCACGTCGCTGGCCTCGACGGGATGTCTCACCGAGGGAGAACGTCGCCGTGACATACTCGCCACATTCGAGACGGGAGGTACGTCGTGAGTCACGATGAACACACGCCATGTACGGTAATCGGCGCAGGTCCGGCCGGTATCTCGGCGGCTCTGTGGCTTCGAACCTTTGGCGTGCCCTTTCAGTGGTGGGCACGAGATGGCGAAATCGGTGGGATCCTCTCACGCGTCAACAATCCCATCGACGCCTATCCCGGCGGCGGAATCTATCCGAACGGTCGAGCTGTCGTCGACGATCTCGAAGATCACGTCGACGCCATCGATGAACTCGACCCGAGAATCGGAACGATCGAGACCGTGAGCCAGGGAGACGAGCGGTGGACATGCCGGTGCGAGGCGGGAGACACGTGGTCTTCAGAGACCGTCGTCTTGACGACGGGGACGACCTATCGTCAGCTCGACGTACCGGGCGAACAGGAGGCACTCGAGGGAGGTTCCGTCAGCCAGTCGGTGACCCGCGACAAAGAAGCCTTCGCCGGGCGAACGGTGGGCATGGTCGGAGGGGGCGATGCTGGATTCGAGGGGGCGGTCGAACTGGCAAAACGCGGCTGTCACGTCCACATGCTGCTGCGAAGCGCCGACTTTCGAGCTCGGCCCGCCTTCGTCGACGAGGCCCGGGCGCACGCCAACGTCACCATGTCTGCGATTCCGACGGTCGTTGAGCGCATCGAGCCCCTCGACGATCCCCGAGGATGTCGCGTCTACGTCGACGTCGACGGGAAGCGCGACACACTCGAGGTCGCTTGCCTGTTCGTGCGCATCGGGGTTGAGCCGACGTATCCGACGCTGGAGCCGACGCCGGCGACCGACGAGCGCCATCTGGTCGTCGATCGCCGTCAGAAGACCTCGCTGGAGGGGCTCTGGGCCGCGGGCGACGTCACCGATACGCAACTCCCGGCCGTGGCGACGGCCGTCGGCGATGGAGCGCGAGCGGCCCACGCGGTCGCCTCGCACCTCGCATACGTGTAAACGTCGGGCCAAAAAGACGTTCGGACCGCGAGCTCGATGAATACGAATCGTCACTCGATTTCGACAGAGGCTCACGCATGCACCACCGCTCGGAGACAGATATCTCTCAACTTCGACGAGGATGGGTCATTCTCGTAATCGCCGGGGGGCTCGGCAGTCTGGGATGTCCCACCGATCCGCCGCCCCCGAAGGCCTCCAGTGACACCGGCTCGGCCCGCGACGCCTCGTCCCAACTCGACACCGGCGAGCGAGGCGATGCCGACGAGGGCCCCGAAGGCCCGACCGATACCGAAACGATCGACGGCACGAGCGAGGACGATGGAAACTCGCCCGACGATCCCATGCCTCCCGATGGGAGCAATGGTCCCTCCGGTGACACCTCGGAGGGGGACACGACGTCCGATACCACCAGTGGTGATGGTGGAGAGATGTAGCGGTCCTCTCTCGTACGGATAAACTCTCGTCGAGTTCGTTCAGTCCGACGGGTCACTCGAGTTCAGGCCCCATCGTCCATATCGATTTCTCCGTACCCGATCCTTCCGATGTCACACGTCACGTATGCTGTCGACTCCGAACAACATCATGGATGGTTG
>JAQCND010000654.1 GCA_028274765.1 Bradymonadaceae bacterium | reverse complement strand
CGCGCTCGAGTGTCTCGTCGTCCTCGCCGGCGACGACCTTGGTGATCGTCTCGAATCGATGCGTGTCGTCGCCCGGATTGATGCGCTCCGGGGAGTAACCGAGCGTGAAGTCCTCGCCCTGCTCGAGTCCCGAGGTTTCCTCGAGGATCGGGCCGCAGTGATCGCGGGTGACACCGGGGTAGACGGTGGACTCGAGGACGACGACATCGCCGCCGTCGAGATGGGGACCGACCGTGCGACAGGCTCCCTCGAGGATCGAGAGATCCGGCTGACGAGCGTCGTCGATCGGCGTCGGCACCGTGATGATATAGAACGTCGCCTCGTCGAGCTCCGCCGGATCGGAGGTGAACGTCGCCGACGTCTCGGCCAGGTCGTCGGCCGACACCTCCTCGTTGCCGTCGCGCCCCGCTCGAAGCGTCTCGATGCGCTCGTCGCTGACGTCGAATCCGATGGTGTGGGGATGTTCGTCGGCCAGCGCCAGGGCGACGGGCAATCCCACGTAACCGAGACCGATGACGGCGATGCGTTCGGACATGATCGAGCGTCTCGTGTGAGGGGAGGAGTGTGGTGAGCGTCTCGGAGGGAGCAGAGGCGAGTCTCACGCGTCCGCTTCGGGGACGCCCCGACCGCGGCACGTGAACCCGGCCTGCTGCCACTTCTGGAGGTCCAGATGGTTGCAAAAGTCGAACAGGTAGTGGTTGCGCATCAGATCGGTCAGCCCGGCGGGATCGAGGTATTTGAACTCGTCGTGAGCCGCCGTGACGACGATGGCGTCGGCGCCGGAGACGGCCTCCTCGAATCCCGTCAATTCGCGATCGAATTGGCGAACGTGGGGATCGTAGACGTCGGTCTCGATGTTTCGTTCGTCGAACAGCTCGAGGACATAGCGAGCCGGGGACTCTCGAGCGTCGTCGACGTTGCCCTTGTAGGCGACGCCGAAGAGCGCGATCGTCGGCGACGTCACCGAATCGAGCACGCTCTCGAGTTCGCCGACCAAATACCGGGGGACCGCCTGGTTGAGTCGCCTCGCCTGCTGGATGAGGTTCGACTGTTCGGGGGCCGACTCGACGACGAACCACGGATCGATTGGCAGACAGTGCCCGCCGACACCCGGGCCGGGATGGTGGAGTTCCACGCGAGGATGACAGTTGGCGAGTTCGATGACGCGCGTGACGTCGACGCCGAGATGGTCGCAGATGTTGGCCAGCTCGTTGGCCAGGGCGATATTGACGTCGCGATACGTATTCTCCATCAGCTTGACCAGTTCGGCGGTCGTCGCCGTGGTCTGATGGAGTTCACCGTCGACGACGCCCCGATACAGGTCGACAGCACGCTCGGCACACGACTCGGTCACGCCCCCGATGACGCGGTCGTTTTGAGTCAGCTCGCGGAGAATCCGCCCCGGAAGCACTCGCTCCGGACAGTGGGCGACATGAATGTCCTCGCCAACCGTCCAGTCCCGGTCCTCTTCGATGTGGTCGGCCACTCGCTCGAGCGTCGTTCCCGGTGGACTGGTCGACTCGAGGATGACGAGGTTGCCGCGCTCCAGTTCGGGGAGGATCGTCTCGACGGCCTGTTCGATGTAGCTCAGGTCGCTCTCGAGCCGTCCCTGTTCGCGTTCTTCGGACGGGGTGGGGACGGCGATCACGAAGGTATCGGCCGGCGCCGGCGTCGAGCGGGCTTGCAACTGGTCGGAGTTGACCGCCGCCTGCACCATCGTCCGCAGACCGGGTTCGTCGATATGGATCTCCCCGTCGTTGACCGTCTGCACGACGTGTTCGTCGACGTCGACCCCGAGCACGTCGTAGCCCTGCGTGGCAAACATCGAGGCCGTCGGGAGCCCGATGTACCCGAGGCCGACGACACAGAGATCGAAAGTGTCGTCGGTCGTCGAGGGCTCAGCATCGCTCAACGGTTCAGTCATCGGCAAAGGACCGAGATGCGAGTCTCGAGATGGAGTAGAG
>JAQCND010000624.1 GCA_028274765.1 Bradymonadaceae bacterium | reverse complement strand
ACGCCTTCGCGGTCTGCAACTTCCTGGGGCTGGCTCGCGCCACGGGCGACGAGCGCTACCGCCAGCGAGCGCGAAAGCTAATCGAGCAGGTACACGACGTTCTGGGGCGCCACCGCGACGATGACGAACGCGAGGGATGGCTCGGTGGGCTGTCGGACGAGGAAGCGCGCGAGCCCCCCACTCGAGGAGGGCTTCGTATCGGCAAACCGCTCCCCGAGCGACCTCCGGGCCAGCCCATCGACCGAGACGAGGAGTGGGATCGCGACGGGCAGTATTTTCACTACAACACGAAATGGATGCACGCCCTGGATTTGATGGCTCGCGACACAGGCGAGGCGACGTACAATCGCTGGGCCCGGGAGCTGGCGAAGGCCTCGCACGACGGATTCGTCGAAACGTCCGGGGAGGTCGGCTCTCCTCGCATGTCCTGGAAGATGCGGATCGATCTGTCGGAGCCCCTCGTCGAGTCGATGGGCGAGACCGATCCCAGCGACGGGTTCGGCACGTATCGTCAGCTTCAGGCGACCGCTGACGCACTCGACACCGATGGAGGTCCCGATCTGGACGACGAGCTCCAGTCGTTCGAGGCCATGCTCGATCCCCATCGTCCAGATGCGACCGATCCGCTCTCGATCGGTGGTATCCTGATGCAGGCCCATCGCGAATATCAACTTCTCACTCACACCGATCGCGGCGACCGCGAGTGGTTTCGCACGCTTCTGGCGTCGTCACGTCGAGGGCTCGAGAGCTACGCCACGGGCTCCAAACTCCAGCAGCCCGCCGCGCGCCGACTCGCCTTTCGAGAGCTCGGGCTGGCGATCGGGCTCCACGGCATCGAGACCATGATCGATGCGTTCGACGAGACGAGCGTCATTCCCTCGGGGTCGCCGGAACATCGCCACCTCAACGCCCTCGACAATCACGTCGGGACGGGTCGGATGATCGTCGATTTCTGGCGACACTCCCGCTATCACGACGTCGATACCTGGACCGAACACGAAGACATCAATCAGGTGATGCTCGCCTCGGCTCTCGCGCCGACCGGCTATCTCGAATGGCCGCGGGACTGAGACACGCTTGCCCCACTCTCTCGAGGGGAAAACGGCGAGTCGTTGCATACGTCGCCCCCCGTCACAACGAGTTCATTTCGGGAGTTGACTAGGGGGATGGAGTTCGGCTCTCCGTCGTCTCCCGTTTGAGCTATCGTCTCTCACGCATGTCTGGAGAGGCCCGGTCTCCGCTGTAGTCTCTTTTTTCATTTACTTTGATTCGACCTGCTCGAGGGCCAGCTTGTTCAGCAGTCGTCCGGTCACATCGCGGAGGGCGAGCTGGCGCGTGGCCACTTCGACGCGGAGTTCAGCGACTCGCAGATCGGCCTCGCGCTTGTCTTGGAGTGTTTGAGCGACATCCAGGGCGGTGGCGGCACCGTTCTCGAAGCGGGTGCGCTGGTAGGAGACGTTTTGGTCCGACAGATCGGCCGTCTCGCGGGCCAGTCGGAGACGTTCGCGGGCACTGCGGAGGTTCCCGAGCTGGTCGCGGACCTCGGCCTCGATGCGGTCGGCAGTCGATTCGTACTGGCGTTCGGCGCGCTCGACGGCGAGCTGGGCGCGGCGGGCCTCGGAGACGCGTCGTGTGTTGACGACGGGGAGCGCCAGATCGAGCGAGATCAGGCCGACCAGGCCGTCGGTGGCCCCGAAGCTCTCGACCGAGTCGGAAAACTCCCGGCCCAGCCCCGAGATCGAGAGCGAAGCGGTCGTATTCAACTCCGGAAGTCTTCGATCCTCGGCGACGACCGCGTCGGCGCGAGCCTGTTCGGTGCGCATTCTCTGTTCGCGGAGGGAGTGGGACTGTTCACGAGCGCGCTCGACGGCCGCATCGACGCCGGGGAGGTCGTCGATCGTCGAGGGGGTATCGGTGGCGCGGAGCTCGTCCGGTTCGTATGCCATCCCGAGGAGCCGAGCGAGTTCGATGCGGCGGCTCGAGCGGGTGGCGCGGGCCGAAGCGAGTTGTTCGCGGGCTCGGGCGACTTCGGTTTGAAGGGGAACCAGGTCGGATTTGCCGATGGCGCCGGCTTCGAGGCGAACGCGCCCGTCCTCGAGTGCTCGCCGGGCGACGTCGAGCCCCTTCGTCTGAATCTCGACGGTTCGTTGAGCGCGCCAGAGCTCCCAGTAGGCCGTGAGCACGTCGCGAGCCAACCGGCTGGCCTCGTCGTTGCGTCGGGCCATCGCGGCGGTGACTTCGGCCCGGGCACGGCGACGTTCGGCGAGTCCGACGTCCCGCCCGAAGCCGCGCAGCCAGGGCTGGACGACCCGGAACGTGGCGTCGGTCCCCCAGGTGGTGCCGAGATCGCCGAGGAAGACCGAGTCCTGGATGCGACGTTCGACGTTGAATTCGCCCGAGAGGGTGGTACCGGCTGGAAAGGTGTGCTCCATCCCCGGGGCGACGTCGGCGGAGCGGTTGGTGATGGAAGTGACACCGGTCGGCGAGAGTTCGGGGCGCTGGCCGCGGCGGTATTGTCCCTGGAGGGTGACGGTCGGGGTGTAGCGGTAGCGTTCGCCGCGCAGGGCCAGGTCGGCTCGCCGCATGTCGAGGATGGCGGACTTCAGCGAGGGATTTTGCGCCATCGCCGCCTCGAGAATGGCGTCGGGAGTCGTCGGCGGGGCGTCGTCGGACTGGGCGTGCACGGCGACGGGGAGCAGAGACGAGACGACGAGCCATACGAACCCTCCGAGTGTACCGCAGGCCTTGCCCGGGCTCCCGCCATGCCACTCGTGTTTGTGCTGTCGTGTGCGTCTCGGGGCATCGTTACTCATGGCGCAGGGCTTCGATCGGTTCGAGATGGGCGGCGCGGCGTGCCGGGAGATAGCCGAAGACGACGCCGATGACGACCGAAAATGAAAAGCCGAGCAGGATCGTCGTCGGCGAGACCACGAAGGGGAGTCGAAACTGAGACGTCACTAGCCACGTCCCGCCCATGCCGAGCGCAATGCCAATCAAACCACCGAGCGTCGAGAGGACGACCGACTCGGTCAGAAACTGCAGCAAGACGTCGCGGGCCCGGGCGCCGATCGCCAGTCGGATGCCGATCTCGGCGGTGCGCTCGGTGACCGAGACCAGCATGATGTTCATGATGCCGATGCCGCCGACCAGCAGGCTGACCGCCGCGATCGCGCCGAGCAAGATAGTCAGCGCCCGCGTCGTGTTCT
>JAQCND010000616.1 GCA_028274765.1 Bradymonadaceae bacterium | reverse complement strand
CTCTCGGACAGCGGGTCGCGCTCTTCGAACGGCTCACCTATCCCGGAGGATGTGCCAGCACGTTCGAGCGTCATGGCTGGCAGTTCGAATCCGGCGCCACCCTCTTCGCCGGCCTCGACGAAGATCAGCTCTTCGGGCGCTGGATCGACACTTACGACATGTCGGTCGAGGTCGACCTGCTGGATCCCGTCGTCGAGATGCGCACCGACGACTTCGAGCTGGCGATCCCCGATTCGCGAGATCGATTTGCCGAACGCCTCGCCGAGCTCGACGGAATCGAAGGACCCGGCGCCTCTCGACTGCTCGCTCGCCAGAAGCGAGTAGCCGACGCGCTCTGGACACTCTTCCGCGATCCCGATCTGCTTCCTCCCTTCGGATTGAAAGAGCTCTGGACACACGTCCGAAACGCCCCCGACTACCTCCCGATTCTCCCCTGGATCGGCCGCTCGATGCAGCGCGTCCTCGACAAGTACGGCGTCGCCGAGACAGCTCTCCGCGACTACTTCGATGCCGTCTGCCAAATCACGGTTCAAACCGACGCCCCCGAGGCCGAGGCCCCCTTTGCCCTGGCGGCGACCGACTATTTCTTTCGAGGGGCCGGGCACATCGAAGGTGGCATCGGCGAGCTGGCCGAGGCGATGGCCGACACGATCGAAGAGCTGGGGAGCGACGTCCATCTGGCCGATCCCGTCCGATCGATCGATCGGGGCGAATCGGGGCGCTGGCGAGTCGAGAGCCGACGTTGTGAGCTCGAGGTCGATGGCGTCGTCTCCAACATCTTGCCCAGTGCCACTCAGGAACTTCTCGGAGACGAACTTCGGGCTCCGACCCTCGACCAGTTGAGCGAGCGCGTCCGAGACGGATGGGGAGCGGCCATGCTGTATCTGGGCATCGACCCCGATGCCCCCCTCCCGGAATCGGCCCGTCATCTCCAGCTGGTCGACGACTCCTCGAACGCCTTCATGGAGGGGAACCATGTCTTCTGCTCGATCAGCTCACCGACCGAGATCGACCGCGCCCCCAACGGCGAGCGAACCGTCACATGTTCGACTCACGTCGACATGGATCGTCTGCTGGAAGGCTCGGACGAGGAACAGGCCGAGTACATCGACGGCATTCACGAACAGATGCGTCAGACCATCCGCCACCGCGCCCCGGAGCTGAGCGAATACGTCGTCAAAGAGATGACGGCCAGCCCCCGGACGTTCGAACGGTTTACGGGACGCCCGGATGGTTTCGTCGGAGGAGTTCCGCGCACGGTGGGACTCTCGAACTATCGGCGCCTGACGCCGCTTCGCCTCCACCCGGGGATGTACATGGTCGGCGACTCGGTCTTCCCGGGGCAGAGCACGCTCGCCTGTGCCGTCGGCGGCATCAAGGTGGCCGAGAGTCTCGACGGCGAACTATAATTCGCCCCTCGGGAGACGCCCCCCGAACCCGCCCGAACGACTATTTATGCCATCGCTCCATACTTGCGTTCATACCAATCTTCGTAGGCGACGAACGCGAGGAAACTCAGACAGAAGGCGGGAATTCCTGCATAGTACCAAGGATCGAGGGTCGAGGCAATGTGCGTGTAGATCGCTCCAATCATGACGATGATGAGATACCCCGCCGCGTAGAGCGAAGTTCGGGGAACCATCAGGAAAATCCCGGCGACGAACTCGCTCCCTCCGATGAAGTATTGAAATGTCTGGGAATACCCCCATTTCTCGAAGTCGTGGATGGCTTCGACCAAGAAGATAGGCGTGATCTTGGGTAGCCCAACCAGGACGTATAGCAGTCCGAGCACGATCGAGGAGATCCAGTACCCGAGACGGCGCGACTTTTCGACGGTCGTCAGCTCGTCTCGTTGAGGGGCGGGCGGCTTGTCTTCGGGGATCGAGGAGGCCCGAATGAAGTAGACGAAGGTGGCTGTCAGCGCGGCGATCGGAAGGGCGATAAAGAGCGCCAGTGGTACGAAATCACCGGGTTGTCCCTGCATGTATACCTCCTGTCGATTCGGATGGTCACGAGGATCACTACGTCCTTGAGATTCCAATTATCCCCGTTGCGTTGCACTCCGAAACCCGAGTGATACGCAGAGACGTCTCGTACGTCGATGGGGGATGGCAATCTAATCGAGAGTGATGGGAACTCAATGTTGACGAGATCAGATGCACGTTTCATCTGCCGGAGACGTTCGAGCGTTGGCTCCTCGGGTCGAACGTCGTGTCTCAGTCGAGGTACGGGGTACGCTGCGGTCGCAGAAGAATCTCGGTCGGACACGCCGTCTCGGGATGCTTGACGACGAAGAGCGCTGTTTCGGCGACATCCTCCGGTTGAATCATTTTCTTGCGGTCGAGGTCGTCGGCCTCGATGAACTTCGTGTTGACGAAGCCGGGTTTGATCGCCGTGACCTTGATACCCGACTCGCGCAGGTCCTCGAACATCGAACCCGAGAGGCCGACGAGTCCGTGTTTGGATGAGCAATATGCGCCTCCCTCTTCGAAGGACATCTCGCCGGCCACGGAGGCGATGTTGACGATGGCGCTGCGACGTCCCTCCTCGCAAGCCCGTTCAAGGTAGGGTGAGGCCAACCGTGAAGCATATATGGCCCCGAGTACGTTGGTCTCGAGTACCTGCTCCCAGGTATCGAGATCGGCCTCGTCGATCGGTTCGGAGACCGAAGTGCCGGCGTTGTTGATCAAAATGTCGAGGCCTCCGAGCTGATCGACGGCGTATGCAATGGAGGCGCGAACGCCATCGCGGTCGCGAACGTTGGTCTCGACGGTGATCGCTTCGACATCGTGCTCGCGACATCTCGAGGCTGTCTCCTCGAGATCGCCGGGGGTTCGAGCGGCCAGGGCAACATCGCATCCCTCTCGGGCCAGAGCGACGGCCACCGCTCGCCCGATACCGCGACTCGCACCCGTGATAAAGGCAATGT
>JAQCND010000612.1 GCA_028274765.1 Bradymonadaceae bacterium | reverse complement strand
CAACAATGCTTCGCAGAGCGCCCGAGACGACTACAATGCTCTCGCACAGTGCGCCCGTAGTAATTGTTCGCAGGGGCAAATCTCTTGCATCCAGAGCAACTGCTCGTCCGAGGCTCAGGCCTGCGGCCTGACCGGCGGTGGTTCATCCGGTGGATCGTCTGGCGGTACGACCGGTACGACCGGTGGCAGCTCCGGCGGCATCACCTCTTGCGGCGAGGTCAACCGCTGTCTCGGCTACTGCGGACAGAACGATCAGAGTTGTCAGTCATCCATCCAGAGGAATGCCTCCCAGCAGGCCTTTGGGGACTTCAACCAACTGGTTCAGTGCTTCAACAACAAATGCTCGAACGCCATGGACCAGACCTCGTGTCTGGAGCAGAACTGCTCGTCCTCCTATCAGACGTGCTTCGGGGCACCGAGCGGCTCGAACTACTCGTGTGGCGAGCTTCTGCGCTGCTTCAGCGACTGCAGTCAAGGCGACCAGCAGTGTCAGAATCAGTGTCAGAACAATGCCTCGCAGACGGCGGTCCAGGAAGCGAGCGCCTACTCGACTTGTGTCCGGAACAACTGTCAAAACGCCCAAGATACGGGAAGCTGCATCCAGACCAACTGCAAGACCGAAGAGACGACCTGCTACAACTGCCCGAGCGGCATTTGATGCGCTTCGGTTGACCGACGTCCCATCCCGATTCGACCGGCGGAGGCTCGCTCCGAGCCTCCGCCGGTTTTTTTATTGTGTCTCCCTCACTCGTGTTTGTTCTGGCATACTGCCGCCCCTTCAGGGATCGAATGTGATAGATATCGAAACTTGGACGCCGGGCTTCCGCCCGGAGCTATCCGCTGTCGCTCCTTCGGGGACTCGGAAGATGGCCGCTTCAACGGAGGGAATAGGCTAGAGCGAACACGCATGGTGTCTCCCTGTGTGGTCGTTACCAGTGGTCGCCTGTCGGGTCCGTTCGGATACCGTGGCGTGGGATACGCCGTGGCAAGACGCTTGCGGTCGACAGACTCGATGCTCAGCCGTTGGGGACGCCGGCGCTCCAGGAGGCGTTGGAGCGATGATACCTTCGCCCCCCTGGGAGCGCCTTGATACGTCTTCGACGTGAGCAACGTGCCGGCAAGTCGAACGCGAGGAGAGAGACGTTCACATGTGATTGTCCTCCGAGTCGCAGCCCATCACGTTGTCTCGCCCGAGGAGCTGTTCTACAGAGGGTGAGACATCGTGACTCTCCACTCCGCTCGTGCCATGACCGATCGCGATCGCCAAGAGACAGATGCTTTCGAACGCATGCTCCCCGACAAGTACGAACTCGACGACGATCCCGAATCGGGGGCGATCATCGTCCATCGTCGAGATGGATCGCCGATCGCTCGCTATCACCCCGAACGGCGCCACTTCTCGACCGATATCGTCGTCGACCTCACCTTTGCCGACGACGTCTCGGACGAAGAACAGCGACAACTCGGAGAACGTGCCCTCGAGTCCGTGATCGAGCCCTGGCGAGGGCAAGGGTTCGAGGTGAACGACCGCATGCTGACGCGAGCCGAGGATTCGGATGGCGCCGAAACTCCAATTTATGCGGCGACCCTGAAGCAATCCGTCGACGGCCCCGAAGCTGCCGTCGACCTCGTCGAGTGGCTCGTGCGTCGAGATCACTTTCACTACGGGGACGAGGTGCTCGACTGATCGGACGCATCCGGGACCTCAATCCGTGGGCCTCGCCACCAGCGCGTCGCGTCGCCTTCGCCCTCCCAATCACCGTCGAGCAGCTCGAATCCGATCTCGAGCCACGTCTCCAGCGAATCGACGGGACATCCAAACTCGCGAATGGTGGGTTCGCCTGCCGACAGGTCGCCTTTTCGGTCGACCGCCGGAGCGCCCGCTCGCTCGAGACAATCCGCCGGTTTCGAGTCGAGTCGTTGGGTGATAGAACGACCCTGCGAGTCGGCCGCGACGAAGACGTGCATGGTATATCCCTGTTCGTGCAACACGCCGAGCGGAACCCCGGACGAGCTGTCTTCGAGCTGCCATCCGCTCGACACCTTTCGAGCCCCGAGACGCCCCTCGGAGAGCATCTGGATGCGGCGCCGAATGACCTCGGCATCGCCCGCCAGTTCCGTCATGATCACGGGACGTCCGCCGAGTGCGACGAGCGTCTCGACGATGCGCTGAAGTTCCTCGGCGAGGAACCCGCCGTCCCGAGTGGTGAGAATGTCGGCAACCGTCTCGTAATACCAGAGCGTGCCCGCGTGTCCGCCCTTGAAGGTCGTCCAGGTCTCATCCCCCTGTTCGCGGAGGTCTCGGAGTATACTTCGAGCATTGTGGAGCTTGTCGGCACTCGTGACCAGAAGACTGGGAGCATGGGCGTCGCATGCTCGCAGGTGCTCGAGGTATCGAGATTTTCGAATCGGCCAGCTCGGTTTGGGGCTCCGCGCGGCATCGGTACAGGCCTCGACGATCGCGAGCACGTCCTCCCCAAATCGCGATCGAATCTCGTCGCGGAGGTCGGGATGATCGTCGTGACAGTCCTC
>JAQCND010000607.1 GCA_028274765.1 Bradymonadaceae bacterium | reverse complement strand
GGCGTCTCGACCTTGCGATCGTCCTCCTCTTTGCGACGTTCTTCCTGCTCGCCCGTCCCGTAGACGATGGCATCGTGTGTCTTGTCCGAGCCCGTGATGTGAATGTGATCGACCCTCTCGTGTTCGCAGAGATACTCGCCCGTCTCGACCCCACCGTAGGCGAACCGAAGATAGCCAGCCTCCACAAAGGGTTCGAAGATCTCCTCGAAATACGTCCCGAGGTAGTCGTTGACGGGATTCATCTTCAGCAGACACACTCGTCCCTCGACATACATTTTGTCGAGGACGTCCAGTGGCGGAATGCTGGCGACGTTGCCTGCCCCCAGAACCAGCTCCACTTCGCCCTCGGGGGAGTCGCGACGATAAAATTGCCCCATCGCCTCACGGAGCTGTTTGGGGGTCTCGATGTTGGGGGCCATCCAGACTTCGGCTCGAAACCCGTGATACTGAAAATAATCCCAGATCTGATCGGGAAACACCTCTACGGCCAGAGGGCGACCGTCGCGTCGCCGGATCTCACCGGGATCGAGCGGCGGTTCCCCCGTCTCCCGGAGCGTCTCGAACGTCGACAGCCAGGCCTGCACGGTGCGCACCACCGGGAGCACCCCTCCGAGCCATTCTTCTGCCTCCTGGGGCGTCCCCATCTCCAATCCCTTGTGCTCCGCGGCCGTCTCGATCTGGTCGTCGGCCACCTCCACGGTGCGATCGAGTACCGCCCGGAGCATCTCGATCCTGTCGTCGAGGTCGAGACGAGCCCATTCGGTGGCGTGGTCGTCGAGTGTCTCGAGCGCGTCGTCGAGCTCCGAGGTGTCCATGGACACGAGTGACAAGCTGAAGGGGACAAATGGTTCGAATCCCAGAGGATACGCCGTGTTCGAGCGCGCACGATAAGCGACAACGGAGCGGTTCGACAACTCGGGCGAGATGCTCTCCTCGCATACGTGTATCGAGAGTGCGGAGCCCCTCGATGCGTCCTCGACGCGTTCTCATTGTTGGCTCCCCGCCGCTGTCTACATCTGAGCGCCGACCTCCGAGGCGAAGATAAACGTCTGGACGCGCTCGTCCTCGGAGTTGAGGAGTGCGGCCGGAGATCCTTCGGCGATGATGGCGCCGGAGTGGAGCATGGCCACGTGATCGGCGATGCGCGAGGTCAATCCCATGTCGTGGCTGATGACCAGACTGGTGACGTCGAATTTGGATTGAACCTCCAAAATCATCTCCTCGACTTCCTTCGACATCGTCGGGTCCTGACCGGTCGTCGGCTCGTCGTAGATCACCAGCTCGGGCTCGGTGATCAGGGCTCGTGCCAGCGACACGCGCTTTTGTTGACCGCTCGAGATGTCGATGGGCATCTGATCGCGGATGTCGTCGATGTGGAGCTTCTCGAGGACGCGGTCGACCCGATCCTGGATCTCCTCGGGGTCGGCGGCCTGACGCTCGACCAGAGGAAACGCCACGTTCGATTCGACGCTCATCGAGTCGAAGAGGGCGGCGTGCTGGAAGAGCATCCCGATTTGAGTACGCAACTGCCGTAGCTCGGATTCGTCGAGCTG
>JAQCND010000604.1 GCA_028274765.1 Bradymonadaceae bacterium | reverse complement strand
GTCGGGGATGACGTAGGGGATCTCCCGACGTCCATCGTCGTCGTAGTGCAGACTCGGCCCGATGGCCCGAATATCCCCCGCTACACTCGTCGTTTGGGGGCGCCCCCGACAGTCGAGATACGAGAGCGCCTCCGTCGAGTGCTCGACATAGATCAGTTGAGGCGGCCCTCCAGCCGAGGCCCCGTCGCCTCCGGAACAGGCGGGATCGACTTCGAATGTGTCGCGAGGCTCGACCGTGTCGCGCTCACTTCGCCCATCGAGCCCCTCATCCGGTGACGTATCTTGAGGCGCAGAAGACGTGCTGTCTCGCGCATTCGCATGATCGGTCTCGAACGCCGGCGTGTCTCGCTGCGATGGGACGTCGCGGCTCGAAGAAGACGAGGCATCCTCGGGGGCCTCATTGCGACAATCCGATCCCGCACAGGTCTCGTCGGCACGATAGGGAAGCGTGGGGGAGCGTGTGAGACGGTCGCATCCAACGCTCCCTCCCAGGACCCCTATCATCAGCCACAACCCCAGCCATGGCCGGGTGGAGGCGTTCGATCGCCTCTTTTCCCTCGTGTCGTTGCCGCTCGAGACGCACCGCATGTCAATCAAACTTACCTCCATCACCACGATGGCCCGGCTCGACCTCAGAGCGTGCGCTCGAGCCAGTCGAGAATGGTCTCCATGTAATCGCGCCGTCCGAAATGCAGTAGATGCCCTCCCTCGAACCAGTGCATCTCGGGTTCGTCCCAGTGGCGCCACAGCGAGAGGACCTGAGCGGGGCGCACGACGGCATCGCCGGCAGCGCCAATCAGCAATACGCGGTCGCGAGAGATCTGGAGTTCATGGTGCAGAGGCGTATGAATGGACCAGGCCCTCCGTAGCTTGTCGAGCGTGAGGCCAGCCTCTCTGGCACGGTCGTACATTTCTCGACCTTCGCCGTGCCACCAGAGCACGTCCGCAAACGAGGCGGGCGTCACGACGGGAATGGCAAAGTCGTAGATATCGACGAGGCTCGCCGCCAGTGCCGTCGTATACCCCCCGAGGCTCCCGCCCATGAGTCCGATCGGCCCCTCTTGGCCGTGCGCCTGGAGCCACTGGGTCAATGCGCGCAGGTTCCAGATCGCCTCGCCGAAGGCCTCGTTGGTGCGCTGGAGGTCGGGACTGGGGAAGAACTGCCCCGAAAAGAGCGCCCCCGAGGGCGTTCGATCGCCGTGAAATGGAAGCGTCATCAAGGCGATGTCGTAGCCCGCCTCGTAGAACTCCTCGGCGGCGAAGATGAGCTCGTCCATCCAGAGCCGTCCCCCACACCAGCAGTGGAGACCGATGATCGTCGGTCGCGCGTCGTCGTGACGCCAGAGATGGGCGTGGCAGGTCGTGTTGGCGGTATACTGCTGATACGCCGACTCGAACGCCGGGTCGAATACCGGGTAGCGGCTCTCAAAGCTCAATCGAATGCGTTCCCCCCCCGGGAGCGACTCTAGCCACTCGGCCTGAACGCTCGAGGGAGACTCGGGGGGACGGAAAAACGAATCGGCGTGATCGAGCAACTGGGGGGCGCCGTATACGTCGTGGAGATGCTCGAGCTCTTCGCCCGTTCGTGACTCGAGGCTGGCATCGTCCCCGGTCAAAAAGAGCTGCTCCATGCACTCCAGCGCCGCGCGATCGAGCCACTCGGCCTGTGAGGAGAGCAGCGACTGGACCAGTCCCGGCTCCCAGTGATCATCGAGCGTGACTTCGGGAATGTCGGGCGTGTACTCGTTGTCGAGCAGCGCGAACGGGTCGTCTCGATCGTCGACCGAGGCATCGACGCTGATGACGGGGCCCGAAGACATGCGAAACATGATGACTCCTCGTGCGGCGAGAGCCGGCTCTCTATCCAATCATAGGGTAAAATGCCCATCAGCGCCAATTGACTCAACATATTGGCCAGGGCGATCGCATTAGAGTTCGATTCAGTGCATGAGGTCGTCGAGCCCTTCGATTGTTTGGCATGCTTCGTCGAATAGCTCGCCCTCGAGCGGACGCGATCCTGCCGTCCCAAGCCGGCGGGGACGCCGGCGCTCCGAGGGGGGCCTCATACGATGAGTTCAATCGGTCATATGGAGCGCCAGCAGCTTGCTGGCAAGTCGACGAACGCCCCCTCGACATGGGGGGAGAAAGTCGACCATGAAGGACGAGACGTTCAAATGCGCTCGCCCTGACATATTGGCCAGAGCAATCGCACGAGGATGGAACAATCGCGGACGTGAGTCGGTCGGAAGCCGGCTCGGGGTGAGAAGCAACGGGTTTGGAAACGAGTCCCCCATCGGGACGAGCGTATGTAGCCCACGTCTGGCACGCCGGGCTCCCCACCCGTTCGAGACGGACGTCCACGTCGCACGACTCGCGGTCGAAGCGATCGGACGCCCGTCTCCCAATCACAAGATCGCATGTCAGAGCGGTCGAATGCCCGAGGGACGACCCAATCTGCGCGATTCCCACCCCTTCAACGCCCGTTGTATCGCCGCATCGTCGCGCGTCAGACGCCTCGGACGTCCGTTTGTCTCGGGATCGACCGCGCGTCCAATCCCTCGGACGTCGGCGTTCC
>JAQCND010000599.1 GCA_028274765.1 Bradymonadaceae bacterium | reverse complement strand
TCGCGCCCGGAGCTAGATGCTGCCGTCTCCTTCGGGGGTTTGGAAGATAGCCGCTTCATCGGAGGACATATGCTAAAGCGAACACGCATGGACTCGTCCCATATCATCCCCTCCGGCGCCCGCGCTGGCGCCCCCGCCGAATCGTCCGGCCCGAGAGGGACCTGCTCGGCATCGCTGTCACGCGGTTCGAGCCGGACGCGCCCCTTCAGCCGCCTGAAGCACGTCGTGCGAGCCCCTCTGTTTACGATCGTCGGCAGATTCGGGGGATGTGTTGCCTCACGCGGCGTCGAGCGGAGGGAGACGGGCGATATACTCTGGGTGAGGGGAGGCGAGAAACACGCCGGGGCGAGCGCCGATATCGCTGCTGATCGCCTCCATTCGCGAGAGGCGACATGTTGGGCTCGAGGAGGACATCCGAGCGAACCAGATCGAGATGCAGGGCGGTCGCATTAAACGCTATTTCATCCGATTGAGCCAAACGTACATGCATCACATCCTCCCCACTTGCTCCCGCCTTGGTATGGGCTGGCCCATGCCGTTCGGGGCTCGAATGGAGAGGCATCCATCGCTTCGATCTCCGGGTCGCGTTCGGAACTTGGCGCTGCCGCCGCCGTCGGCGGCTCTCCAGACGCCCATCTATCGATACAGGTCGATGAAACAACATTTAGCGATGTGCTCAACGGAATCGAACTCTCATGCGCTCACCCCGGGCGTATTGTCGAGACGGGTTGGCGAACGGCAACACGTCTGAAATTATCGTGTCGGACGCGTCGATGAGCTATGTCTCGCTGTCCCCTCAACGTGTGTTCCCATGTTGCGAGATACCCACTGGCTTCAGGTCGGCATGGTCCTCGGCTTCGTGACGGGATGGCTCGTCGTCGGTCCCTCTCGAGGGTGGGCTCAGCACGAGGCGAATGAGCGCCGAACTGCCCTCTCGGAGGCGAGTCAACGGACTCAATGGGCCTATCGTCGCGTACGACGATCGTATCGAGCGCCTCCCCTCCTCCCCGCCTCGATCGTGGAGGCACTCGCGACGCAACGGGCGGCCTTCGCGGGTTCCTGGGAGCGAGGTGCTCCCCTCGAGGACCGGAATGACGGAAGAGAGGTCGGACACCACGGAATCCGTGTCGGTATCGAGGCCCTCGAGCCCGATCTCGACGCATTCGACGACGATCGAGAGGGTCGAACCCAGGCGTTCGACGTCCGCAGTTGTGAGGCCCTCTCGGCTCGTATCGCGGCAGTATCCGAGCCCGAGACGTCTGGAACGTCGCCATGGCAGGTCGAAATCACCCCTCTGAGTCTCCGTCACGACGGCGACGTGCTCGTACAACACGAGTGCCGCGATCGCTTCCAGTGTCCCGAGCAGGTCGACGAGGAGCGATTTCATCTCGATTCGCTCGTCGGACCCGTGTTGTCGCATCGCCGCGTGGTGGGGGGGATCGGATGCAAGACGCCCCACGAAACGTCCCCCCACTTTCAGACCCTCGACCTTCGAGATGGTGAGCCAGCCGTCATCACGGATTTCGTCGACGAATACTCGCTCATCGAGGCGCTCAAGCAAGACTCATGGATCCGCGATCACACGTCGGACGACGAACGCAAAGCCCTCGAGACGTTCGACGACCTCGATGCCGGCCATCCCTACCTCGGTCAGATCGACCCGAGTCGCTTCTCGTTCTACGACTGGGAAGGCGACGAGGGGCGCGTCGCCATTCGTCTCTGGCTACCTGCGCCGACCGGACACTGGACGGGAGAGTTTCGTTATCTGGGGCTCTGGGTCGATCCCACTCCGGAGATGAAACGCCATCTCGAAGCGGCCGACGAGGGAGAGGGGTTTTACATGAGCGACGAAGGTCCGGTGTTTTGAGGGGCGTATCGCCTCGTTTCGACATCGTCGAATTCGCACGCGACGGGAGCTCATCTCGTCGAGCCCCCCGCGACGCCCGCTCCCGCCGATCTCCACCGACTCGACATGGCCACTGGGAGCCGAGGACGTGCGAAGGCACGGCGAGACATCGATTCGAAAGTCGGGAGCGGGCGGGGGAGCGAGCGTGTTGTTACCGGTGGTGTAGCCCCTCGATTTGGATCTTGTCCCCTCGAGACGACCGTCCTATAACGGCGAGTGAATCACCCCATTTCTTCAAGGATCTCGACTCGCCTATCGGAACGCCAACGTCGTCATGAATGCCGCAGTCGCCACTGCATTAGCCTTCGTCGGCTACTATCTGGGTTATCATTTCTACAGCCGCTATCTCTCCGATGTCGTCTTCGAGCTCGACAACAAACGAGAGACCCCCGCTCATACTCAGACTGATGGAGTCGACTACGTCCCGACTTCGAGAGCCGTCCTGTTCGGCCACCATTACGCCTCCATCGCCGGACTCGCCCCGATGCTCGGGCCCGCCGTGGCCGTCATCTGGGGATGGCTCCCGGCCATGGCGTGGGTCGTGCTGGGCGCCGTCTTCGTCGGATGCGTGCATGATTTTGGCTCGCTGGTGGTCAGCATCCGCGCTCAAGGCAAGAGTATTGGCGTCGTCGCCGAGGGTTTGATCGGCGAGCGAGCCAAGACTTTGTTACACATTATTATCTTTTTTTTGGTCTCGTTGGCGATGGGGGTCTTCGTCTGGGTCATCGCCAAGCTGTTTGCGCCGAACCTCGAGGTTCTCATGGTGGGCGACTCGGCTCTGACGGAGATTCCGGTGGCCGATCGGGGCTTCCCCCAGGCCATACTCCCGTCGTTCGGGCTGATGATGATCGCATCGCTGATGGGATGGCTCGGCTACAAGCGAGGCGTCTCCTGGCGGATCATGACACCCATCGGATTCGTCCTGTTTCTGGTCCTCATCTACGTGGCTCAGACCGAGACCCTCTTTGTGGGGATGTCGGAGACGCTTCTCGGGATCAATCGAACCGTCGGCAGATGGTGGGGCGTCGCCGCCAGTGATGTCGCCGTCCAGACCGAGACGATGGTCGACTGGATGAGCGCCGTGCTCCTGACGTACGCCTTCGTCGCCTCGGTTCTGCCGGTCTGGGTGCTTCTCCAGCCGCGCGACTTTCTCAATGTCCTGCTGCTCTTTTTGGGGCTCGGGAGCCTCTATCTGGGCGTCTTCGTCGGGGCGCCCGAATTTGCGGCCCCCGCCGTCAATCCCCATCCCACCAACGCGCCCTCGATGTTTCCCTTCGTCTTCATCGTCATCGCCTGCGGGGCGGCCAGCGGCTTCCACAGCCTGGTCTCCAGCGGCACGACGGCCAAACAGATCGACCGCGAGACCGACGCCCGTTCCATCGGCTACGGCGGAATGATCGGCGAATCGCTCCTCGGATTGATCGCCGTGCTGGCGACGACGGCCGGGTTTTCAGAGCGGGCCGAGTGGACCTCTCATTACGGCAGTTGGGGGCAAGTTCAGGCCCTCGGCACCAAGGTCGCAAACTTCATCAATGGAGCGGGGACGTTTCTGGAGTCGCTCGGGATTCCGCTGGAGCTGGGCGCCTCGTTCGTGAGCGTCATCGTCGTCAGCTACGCGCTGACCTCTCTCGACAGTGCGACGCGGCTGCTCCGTTACAACATCGAGGAGATCGGCGAGACGCTGGGACTCGAGTTCGTCCGCAATCGCTATCTGTCGAGTCTGCTGGCGGCGACGGCCATCGGGTTCTTTGCCTTCTACGAGATCGGGGGCAAACCGGCAGGCCTGGCGCTCTGGCAGTTGTTCGGGACGACCAACCAGTTGATGGCCGGTCTGGCGCTTCTGGTCGTGACGCTCTACCTGCTGATGCGCGACAAACCATGGTATCTCGCCGGCATTCCGATGGTGGCGATGATCGGGACGACCCTCGTCGCGATGGTCTCGAAGGTCCAGACCTTCTGGGACAAGTGGCAGGACGGAGGCGGCGTCGGCGCTCTCCTGTTGATGGGCATCGGGTCGCTGTTGTTCATCCTCGGCATCTGGCTCGTCGTCGAGGCCATTCTAGCCGTGATTCGCTTCAAGCGCTCCGACGAGACACTCGAATCGCTGATCGTCGATGTCGACGCGTGAGGGGCGGCCGTGTCGACGCGGGGCCGACCCTGATTACTCGCGGTCCTCGTCCGACTCGGTCTCCTCCTCTCAACCGTTTTCGTCGTCATCGCCCCCGTAGGTGACGACGAGTTGAATGATAAAGAGTACGGTAAACCCGGCGTTGAGATAGAGCGTATATCCCGAGGGCGCCTTGCCACCGAGTTCGCCTTCGGGAGGCACGAGCCCCACTGCATGCCCGACGTAGTGAATGGCGATGCCGGAGAGGATTGCCGTCACGAAGATACCGACAAATAGCGTCAGCGCCATGCGGAGCCCGTAGTAGCGACGATAGGCGTCGTCGATCGTCGGTACGATCAGGTCGGCGAAAATAAAGGACATCACCCCGCCGAACGGAATGCCGTTGTTCCACAGGATGACGGCAAAGGGGACGTTGCCGACCGAGCAGACGAAGGTCACGACGCCGACGATGACCGCAAACCCCGCGCTCGCAAAGATGTTGAGGAAGGTCCCCTCGGCTCCGAAGCCAAAGAGGGTCGCCCACCACGATTTCGGCACGAACGCCCCGATGATGCCGGCGATCAGAAAGCCGAGCGCGATGTCGACCCAGAGCATCTGCCACTCGCCGATGGCGTTGCGGAATGCGTGTCGCCAGCCTCGGGCCGTCAGGAGTCGATCGCGCCAGTTCGCCTCGTCGTCGCGATCTCGGAACGTCTCTCGACAGGCCTCGGAGCAGAAGTACTCCGTGCTGCCCCCGGTGTCGAGCGTGACGGTCGATTCGACGGTCGGGTCGACCTCCATGCCGCAGACGGGGTCGCGGACGCCCTCGGTTCGACGCACGTGTTTGCGGGCCGTCTCGACCCACGAATCCGGGACGAGGTACTGAAAATAAGCCGCCAGCAGCACGATGAGAACCAGCCCCGCCACGTAGTTGGCCGCCACGAACTGCCACCCCAGCAGGATCCACATGACGAGGCCCAGCTCGATGACGAGGTTCGTCGAGGCAAACTGAAAGGCGGCGAGGCTCGCAATCGGCGAGGCGCCCTTCTTAAAGAGGGACTTCGTGGTGGCGACCGCCCCGAACGAACAACTCGACGAGGCTGCCCCAAAGAGGGTACCGAGGCCGAGTTCTCGCCATCCACTCCCGCCGAGCACGGCCGTCATCTTCTCCTCGCTGACGAACGCCTCGACAGCTCCCGCAATGGTGAAGCCCAGAATGAGCGCCCACCACGTCTCCCAGCCCATGTGGGCCGCCATCACGAGGCCTTCTCTCAAATTCGCAAGCATGACGCCGTCCTCCACGGTTTCGAATGCAACACGGATGTCGAATTCGTCGAAGGGCTCCGGTCTATCGAAGCACGGGGAACGAGTGTCGAGATGACACGATTCGACGTCGTCGACGTATCATCCATCTCGACCGATCGTCCTTTCGAAAGCCCGTCGCTGACGTGCCCCTTTTCCAGGAGACCACGTTGAGGGCCCCGGCGTGTGTTGGAACTCCGAGGGTCTATTCATTAGAGATGCATGCTTCGTGCCACTTACAAGCGATCGAGGGCTCGTCTGAGAAACGGAAGAGATGGAGGCGTCAGAGGAGCCTATCGAGGAAGCTCGGCCGCTCCGAGTCGACCGCGTTGAAGAAAATGCCTCAAGAGTTTGGAGGATTTTCTACATCGGACGAGAGAACGTTCCGGAGGCGTGTGCTCGTGTGAGCGCTGGAGACGTCCACAACGACGCTCGAGTAACAATCACAACCTGTGGGGGAGTCGTCACGGCGTCGCGTCTCCTGGCGCGTCCCTGTTGTCCGTGACGTGAGCGGCCTCGCGGGCCCGTCGTCGCATGCCTCCCTTTCGAAAGGAGTGAAGCGACCCGTCCACTCGGAGCTGTTTCCACGGCTGACGATTGCACGCATTACGCGAAGGCAATCGCATTTGAACGTCTCTCTCCTTCTGATCGATGCGTTCTCTCCACGTCGAAGGGACGCTCGTCGACGTGCCAGCAATCTGCTCATTTCACAGACATGAGCGCCATGTCATCCCATTGAGCCAAACATATGCATCACATCCCCCTTTGCATCCGCCTTTATATTGGCTTGCCCATGCCGTTCGGGGCTCTGATAGAGGGGCATCCATCCCTTTGATCTCCAGGCTCGCGCCCGGAGCTTGATGCTGTCGCCGCCTTCGCCGGCCTGGAACGGTCGAGCCGGAGGCATCGGAGGACTGGATTATTCTCTAATGCGATTCCTCTGCTCACCACGCCCCCTTTCTTTTGATCTTACCGTCCAGACCCGTATCATGGGCCAATGTGTTCGCCCGTGAATTCCGACATGGTGATGACGTGATATTTCGAAAGTTCAAGTACGCCCAAGCTCGACTCTTGGGGCTCGTCTGTCTGGGGCTCTTTGGGCTGATCGGCTGCGACGTTCAATCCTCGCTCAACCAGACTCGATGTACCGACGGCGGAGAGGGGTTCAAATGCAAAGAGGGTTTTGCTTTCGAATTCGACGCGGGCCCTCGAGACACGTGCGAGCCTCGAAGCCCGAAGGGTTTTTGTGAAGCCAACGGGATGCCGTGTGATCCCAACTTCCAGGCGCCGGGCCGTTGTGGCGAGACGCGCGAGGTCGATTGCAGACAATTCAAATGCAAGCTCACCAACGCCTCTCCGGAGTGTTTTGGCAACGTCTGTCGCATCAGTGCCTGCAACGAGGGATTCGAGAATCTCGACGGCGACCCCGAGAACGGGTGTGAATGCGAAGTGACCGAAGAAGTCTGCGACGGTCAGGACAACGACTGTGACGGCGTCGTGGATGAGGAATGTGCCTGCCAGGTCGACGGCAACGAGGATGGCGTCTGCTCCGATGGCGTCATCACGGAGACGGGGAACTGTCAGGCCCCCGACAGCTACACCACCACCGACGACGAATCGTCTGTCGAGGACCGAAACCTCTGCGATCAGCTCGACAACGACTGCGACGGGATCGTCGACGAGGGATGTCAGTGCAACTACAATGGAGCCTCGACCGGGGTCTGCTCGAACGGCACCATCCAGGCCGACAGCGGAAACTGCGCCCCTCCCGACAACTACGAGGGCACCGACGACGAGTCGGCCGTCGGGCTCTGCGATGGCCTCGACAACGACTGCGACGGCACCGTCGACGAAGGGTGTGGCTGCATCTACGACCCCGAGGAATCGAACAACGTCGATACCGACGACTCCATCGAGGGCGGCCTCTGTACGGATCAGACGCGAGACGCGTCGGGAAGCTGCCAGGCGCCCGCCGACTACACCTCGCCGACC
>JAQCND010000592.1 GCA_028274765.1 Bradymonadaceae bacterium | reverse complement strand
AAACTGATGGGCGTCGAGTTCTACGTCGCATTCCTCGCGCTCTTCGACCTCATGGATGAGTTCGAACGACCACCCTCGCCAGCGAGGTCGCCATCCCATGATCATCGGAGCGCAGAGACACCAGATCATCGCGACGGCTGCCACGGGCTGAGTCCAGGACCAGGCCTCGATCGGATTGACCACGCCGGGGAGGCCGGCCAAGTGCATCAAGCACATGCCGAACAATCCGGCGAGGACGGCCCCGGGGGGGCCGAGAGCGAGTGCGATAGCCGAGAAGTCGACTGATTGCCAGATCCCCTGGATACGCAGACACTTGGAATTGAAGTCAAGGGTCGGGTTCTCGCGTTGTTCGGGTTCGGAGGGGGAAGCGTTCTCTGCGGGAGGACGATCTTCGGAGGGCTCGATTGACATTTGAGGGTCGGCATCGAGTGAATCCGCGGAACGGGCCGGCTGAGAGGGAGAACGCGAGGGACGTCGCGACTGAGAGGCGTCCGCATCATCGAGCGACGGCGTCGATTCCGAGTCGGTCTCCGTCTGGCTCGTGGCGCTGAGGTCGGAGCGTGTCTCGGGCAGATTGGAAGCGTCGGATGCTTCGGCAGGAGCCATCTCGGAGGCGGCACTCGATTCGGCGTGCGCTCGCATCGGGCGTGTGCCATCCGACGAGGTCTCGTCGAGTTCTTCCTCCCGAGGGGCCGTTTCGGATGGAGCAGAACCGTGGAGACGAGACTCCGGGGGTTGTGTCTCGTTCGGTGCCTCCATGGGGTCGTCGTGCCGGTCGGGCTCGTCGGCCAGTGGACGCTCCTCAGGGTCTGTCACGTTCTCAGTTTGTGGCGCGGCTTCTCCAACGGGTGTGGCGTCGGAGGCACTGGTGAGTGCGTCTCCGCTCTCGGGCGAAGCAGTCGGGAGCTCACCGTCATTGTCGGGTTCGGGCGCTGTGAGAGGGTCATCGTCGAGATCGGAAAAATCGCTCGCGAGTGGATCCGTTCCCGGCTCTTCGTCCGTGCCAGCCAGAGGATCGCGAGCAAAGCCTCCACTGCTCTTCTCATCCATGTCATCGAGTGCCGGTTGAGTGGGTGAGACGCCTTCACTGTCATCGGAAAGCGCCGGATCGAAGTTTGCCCCCGGGTTGAAGGATTCGGCTCGCTCTCTCCGCTGTTGCGGCGCATGCTCCGCGCCAGCCCCCTCGTCGGTCTCGGGAGTCGGAGGGGACGAGGTATCTTGGGCCGTCGGCTCCGAGACGTCGCGGCGGCGCTCGTTTTGTCGTCGCTCGACTCGTTGGTGAAGCTCGTCGACGATGGAGCTTGCGTCGAGTTCGCCGTGCGATTCGTGCAGAGCGTCGCGAGCTTCCTCCAGCAGAATCGCGAGCTCTTCGAGATGGGTGGCAGCGTACGTGTACCCCTCGTCGAGGAGCGCTCGAAGATCGCGCCAGTGGGAGCGAACCGCTTCGGCGCGCCGGCGCTGTTCTTCCCAGATGCGAGCACGTTCGTCCTGTTCGTCTTCACCGGCTTCGATGTCCCCCTCTTCGACACGCTCCTGCAGCGTCTCGAAGCGCTCCTCGCGCTCCTCCTCGAGGGAGGTCAGAGTCGATTCGAGCCGGTCGTCGAGCCAATCGTGAGCGTCTTCGAGTTCCCGATGTGCGGCGTCCTCGAGACGAGCAACCCACTGCTGGAGTTCACGTGTCTCCCGGTTGAACTGCTCGACATTCGATTCGGCCAGTCCGGGTTCGTTCGACGTCGAAGCGGGACGAAGCCAATCGGTTGCAAAGGTATCGACACGCCCGGCGGCAACTCCGACGACCTGAGGCCCGAGCCAGGCTTGTTCGTCGGTGAGATCGTCGGTGTCGAGTTCGAAAAGCGACTGGATCTCACTCGGCGTCGGGGCGGACCATTCGGGGATCTGCTCGGCCGTTGTCTCGACGCGGTCGCGATACACGGGAAAGGTCTCACTCAGTTCGAGCTCGAAGGCATCGAGGGTCTCGTCGATGTCGTCTCGGAGGTGCTCGGTCACTTCGACATCTCGATCGGTCTGGGCGATCTTGGTGGACACGGTGTTGGCACGGCCTGGCGGTCGGTTCCAAACTTCAGTTTGGGCCAGCTACCCTAATCGCCTCCCCCATGATCCTGCAAGCCAAAGTCACGATCAAAGGTGATGATCAAGTCAACCGATGCCCCCCGGGCCATCCGTCGCTTCCCGTCGATGCTCGAAAGACGTCGCCCCTTCGACAGACGAGACGGGGTGGGGGATGTCGGTGACTCCACCCGACGCCGCTCCGCCCCCGAGAATTGCAGAGACCGAGGCCCGAGAAGACATCTCGTCTTCCACTTCGGTCCCTCCAGACAGATATGCTTCAAGACTCGCGATCCGACGTTGAACTTACCATTTGGGGCCGGATGTAATATGATGTGACACGCACCGATTGAGGAGGTTCGGGTGTCGTCAGTCGTCTGATGATACTCGACACGACGCCGGGAGGACCGTTTCGTCGCTCCCTGCATGCAGTCGACATGTCACGCAAGAGAGGCCATTCGAGAAAGAGCGGGCCGAGCGGTTCAGCAGAGTGCATCCACGGGCTGGGCCTAGGACAACCTCGACGCCACGCATCGTTCGGACAGTGAGCGTGTCGATCACGTTCGATCGACCGGCGAGCATTCCACCTCGATCGTCGCGATTGTCGAAGAGAGACGTATGCATGTCTCGAGCCATTCGTCTCGCGGGCGAATCGTGTGACTGACGATCATCCTGACAGAGTCATTCGACGTGATGTCACAGAACTACCAGTCCCATCGTATCGTGGCTCGTTCCAGTGGGCGAGTGTTCGCACACTGTATCGTCCTGCTGGTGATGGTCGCGGGAGGACTCTCGACGACGGGATGTCAGATGTCTCTTGGCATCGACCAGAAGCAATTTGCCTGTGAGACGGATGCTGATTGTCTGGAGGGATACGCGTGTCGGGAGGTCAACGATCAGGTCTCCAGAGTGTGTATCGCCCGTTCCGGGGCTGCATCCGTCCGAGATGCGGTCACGAAGGTGGAGGATACGCTCGATGGCGACACGAGAGATGGGGCGAACAGGGGCGAAGCCGGTGCACGAGGTGCGGGTGTGAGCGATACCGGCGAGACAGACGACATGTCTCCCTGTCGGTATCGCGGCCTCGAGCGCGGGGTGTGTTCGGACGGTCGGCTGATCGAGGCGGCGACCGATGACGCACGGGGACGGACGGACGTAGCGGATGCGACTCTCGATCGCCGCGAGACGGGCGTATGCTATCCGCCCGATACATACGAGGCCGACACCGATAACGAATCGTGTGACGACCTCGACAACGACTGCGACGGGGTCACCGACGAGGGATGTACCTGCCCCTATCGTCAAACCCAAACCGGTGTCTGCAGTGAGGGCATCATCGGTCCAGAGGGGAGCTGCCAGCCCCCCTCGAGTTACGAACCCGAGACCGACGACGAGAACTGCGACGGGCTCGACAACGACTGCGACGGGATCGTCGACGAGGGGTGTCGCTGTGACTTCGACGATTCCTCGAACGGAGTCTGTGCCGACCAGACGCGGGACGAAGACGGCGAATGCCCCGCTCCGTCGGAGTACGCGTCGACCGACGACGAATCGTCGGCCGATCGCTGCGACGGGCTCGACAACGACTGCGACGGCGCCGTCGACGAAGGGTGTGGCTGCATCTACGACCCCGAGGAATCGAACAACGTCGATACCGACGACTCCATCGAGGGCGGCCTCTGTACGGATCAGACGCGAGACGCGTCGGGAAGCTGCCAGGCGCCCGCCGACTACACCTCGCCGACC
>JAQCND010000588.1 GCA_028274765.1 Bradymonadaceae bacterium | reverse complement strand
AAGGATGGAACGATCGCGGATACGAGCCGGCTGGAAGCCCACTTCCGGAGGAAGTACAGGGGCGCTCCGGAGCCAAGCCTCCCGAATCGACTTGAGATGGGTTCGGAGCGCCAGCATCCTTGCTGGCACGTCGACGAGCGACTCCCTTTCGGAAGGAGCGAAGCGATAAGGTGTATGTTCAAACGGGGGGCGCGTCTCGTCGTGTCGTCTATACTTCTAATACGATTGCCCTCGCGATCGTCCCGGACCCCTTTGTATCACGGAATGTGATGTGATACGCCATTTGGAAGGCCGAAAGGAATAGTGTGTTGATGGGTTGTCACGGGAAATCTTATCGGCACTGGTGATGATCGCGACGAGTGGACGATTTGGGCGTTCGGCGAGTCAATCGAATTCGAGATCCCCGCTCGACAGCCCCCACTTCGACATCAACGGGGAGGTCTCCCGGTCGGGCTCGAACCAGACCGGATGCGTCGACATCCCCGCTGAACGCGTCAGTCTCGATCAACTTGCCGATATCGTCAATGCCTTCTATCGCGAAGATTTCGACCTGCTGGTGGGGCGATATGGGAGGCGGATAGTCGGTAGAGCGCCCATGTTTTGACGGGAATTCTAAACACCGTTTCATTCCATTGACCCCCAACAACCCCATTTTGCCCAGCTTCTTTCATCTCAACGACCGGACGCGTTCGAGTCTGAAGGCGTTGGCCGGGCATCTTCTCGATCGGTGGCTCGAGGAGGGGAACGACCGGTTTTTGAAGTTGGCGGCCACGCCCCTGGCGCTGGCTCACAGTGTGACCGTCGAGGTGGTCGAGACCGACGAGGGTCTGAAACTCTCGATCGAGAGCGACTGGCTGAAAGTCCACGATCTCGAAGAGCTCGACATCACCGAGACGCTCGTCCGTAAGCTCGGCGACGACATCGAATGGGCCTTAGTCCAAGACGTGGATGTCGAACAGGTCGAACGGAAAGTCGGTGAATGACGGGAGCGAGTTCACTTTGAAGTTGGGTGCACATAAATACGGGAGATATCGATGTCCATCGACCACGATCGAGCTCGCGGCACGTTGCTGGGACTGGCCTGTGGCGACGCTCTCGGGCGTCCGCTGGAGTTTCAGTCGGCCGAGTACATCCGTCGTCAGCAGGGTAAAGTCCGTGACATGCTGGGGATGGGGACGCATCAGCAGCCGGCGGGGACGATCACCGACGACACGGATCTGGCGGTGTGTCTCGCCCGAAGCCTCGTCGAATGTGGGGGATTTGACGGCGAGGACGTCGCCGACCGGTTTGTCGAGTGGTACGAGGGCGATCCGTTCGACATTGGAAACATGACGCGTTCGGCGATCCTCACCTATCACGGAGGAGCTCTCTGGGAAGAGGCGGGCGAGCGCGTCTGGAAAGGATCGCCCGAGGGGCAAAATGCCGGCAACGGGAGTCTCATGCGGTGTGCGCCCCATGGGATCGCATGGGCAGAGTCCGACGCCGAGCAACTTGTCGAAGTCAGTCGAGCTTCTTCGAGCATCACGCACGCCGACCCGAGGTGTACCTTTGGGTGTGCCCTGCTCAACCTCGTCGTGGCGGGACTTCTGACGGACCGGGACGACCCGGTCGAATCGGCGCTCGACACCGTCGGGGCCGAGGCACCCGAGGCGTTGATCGAGGCCGTGCGGACGGTGCTCGACGGTCTCGACAGCGACGATCTCGAATCGACGGGCTACGTCGTCCACACCCTGCAAACGGCTCTGTACGAGGCGACCACGAAGGCGTCCGCCGAAGAGGCGATTGTGAGCGCCGTCAATCGAGGGGGCGATACCGATACGGTCGGAGCCGTGACCGGGGCGCTGTCCGGGGCGAGGTTTGGCGCCGATGCGTTGCCGGAGCGGTGGCTCGACGCGATCGACGAGACCGGCGAGCTCGAGGAGTTGGCCGACGAGCTCCATACACTTTCGCCTCCTCCCCGGCCTACCTAAATAAAGCAAACCCGAGCGCCTCGGCACGAGACGCTCGGACTATCTCGGCCGTCGACTGCTTCCGGGCCGACAGGGGAAATGGCACGCAACGTACAACTTCAGCGGTTGGCCCGAGCGGCCTCGATTGCCTTGTTGCACATGCGGTCGCGCTCGTCGGGGTCCTGCCAGGTTTGTTGCATCTCTTCGGAGAGGCTGTGGAGGGGATCGAAGTACATGAAGTACTCGTCCGGCTTGACGGAGGGCGCCGTGTAGACGCTGATCCCCGTGTCGCGGTCGTAGTACTCGTAGGAGTGGACGTCTCGTTTGCCTCCGCCGCCGGGGGCGTCGACGATGTGCATGGCCGTGTTGAAACCGGCGGTGATGCCGCGGACCTCCTTCTCGAGCTCGAGGTTGGTCCGAATGGAGGTTCGCAGATCCTCGACGCCCTCGACCATGTCGTGCTGGTAAACGTAGTAGGGCTGGACGTTGACCTCGCCGAGGCGGCGAGTCAGCAGTTTCATCGTCTCCGGATCGTCGTTGACGCCCCGCTGGAGGACGCACTGGTTGCGGACGCGAATCCCCTCCTCGAAGAGACGATCCATGGCCCGCCGCGTGATCTCGGTGATCTCCCGGGGGTGGTTGAAGTGCGTGTGGAGCGCGACCTCCTTGTGGCGCTTTTGTCCCATCTCGTGGACGTCGGCCAGGGCCTCGACCCAGTCGTCGTCGGTCAGGATCTTCATCGGCATGACCGCCGGGCCTTTGCTGGCGTATCGGATGCGTCGGACGTGGTCGATGTTCAGGAGCCGTTCGCCGATCTCGCGGATGTACTTGGCGGGCATGTTGGAGGTGTCACCGCCACTGATGACGAGGTCCTCGAGCTCCGGATGGGCCTCGATGTAATCGAAGGCTCGCTCCCATCGTTCGGGATCGACGCGCAGGTTTTCTTTGTCGACGGTGTCGGTATCGACGCCGACGGCGTAACTGCGAGTGCAAAACCGGCAGTAGACCGGACAGGTATCGAGGACCAAAAAGAGGGCTTTGTCGGGATAGCGGTGGGTCAGCCCCTCGACTGGCGCGTCCTCCTGCTCACCGAGCGAGTCGAGCGTCAACATCGGATGATCGGGCGACAGTCGACTGGAGATCGGAAGAAACTGGAGCCGAAGGGGATCCTGTCGCGGGTGGTCCCAGTCGATGAGGCTGAAGATATAGGGCGTGATGCGCACTGTCATCGGGGCCTCGTGAAACCCCTTGCGGACATCGTCGACGAAGGCGTCGGGGGCCACCTGTTCGAGCATCTCGATCAGTTGATCTTCCCCGTAGATCGAGTGGCGCATCTGCCAGGTAGTATCGAGAAACTCCTCCTCGGAGACGTCCGAGAAGGCGGGAATCTCGCGCCAGAAGGCGTCGTCTCTCAGATGACGGTGGGCAAACGGAGGTTCGGTCGAGGACGACGCTTCGTCGTTTGGGGGGGCTAACGGGGGCGCATTGCTGATTAGATCATCGATGGGCTCTGCCGTGGACATGACTCCTCCTGGAGGAGAGAGTGGAGTAGACGGGTACGGTCGATGCGGCACCGTCGACCGCACCACTATGACGACGTCGAGGCCCGGGAGGCTCGTCGCGAGCCGACCCGAGTGACACGCTCCGCACGACACGGGGCGAGTAAGTAGCCAGATGCATCAGCTACATACACAACGAATCGAAAGTGGCACGGCGGGCCGTAACCGCACACCGAGTCCACACTCACTGGACCTCGAAGGGGAGACCCGAGGAGTCCGGCATCTATCGATTATGGCTGTTCTCGCAGAGGGGGTCAAGAAGACTCGACGTCACATCGAGGGGATGAGACGCGAGTGGTCGAGGCAACAAGGATCCGGTGTCTCTCGGAGGATGGCCCCGAGATTGCGCACTGGCGGGCGTGGAGTCGTTTGGGACTCCCATGAAGAACCATGTAGAGGGCGAGGATCTGTCGAGCAGACTCGATATCCACTCGATCACAAAAAGCCGTCGGGGCCCCGAGAAGGAGCCTCCGACGGCCGAGATACATTCGTCATCGTGGCGTCTTCGACGGCGCTACCGTCGCATCATGCGGATTTCCGGAGGGGTCGGGCGATGACGTCCTCGATAATGTTACACGCCTCGTCGATGTCTTCCTGGGTCAACTCCGAAGAGACCGAGATTCGAAATCGTCGGGCGTGGGCCTCGACGGCGGGGAAGTCGATCGGCTGCACGAACAGTCCCCGTTGCTGAGCCTGGACGGCCATCGGATAGAGCTGCTCGGCCGAATCTCCGATGATGATGGGAATGATCTGGGATTCGGACTCCCCGAGATCGAGGTTCATCGCCTCGAGATTCTCGCGGAAGTACTCGACGTTGTCCCAGAGCTGATTCTGGAGCGTATCGTCGCGCGTAGCGACCTCCAGGGACTTCATCATGCCGGCTACGATGGGGGGCGGCAGCGAGCAGGAGAACTGGAACGGGGAGGCGTACGACTTCATGTACTCGATGAGCGGTTCGTTGGCGCAGACGAATCCGCCGACCCCGCCGAAGGACTTGCTCAAGGTTCCGAAGCTGACGCCGACCTCGTCTTCGAGCCCGTAGTATTCGGCCACGCCCCGGCTGTTTTCGCCGAACATGAGCGTCGAGTGCGCTTCGTCCAGATAGATCGGCACGTCGTGGTCGTTGCACACCTCGACGATGGCGGGCAGATCGACCAGGTCGCCATCCATCGAATAGACGCCCTCGACCGCGACCAGACATCGCTTGTCGGAGTGTCGCTCGAGCTGGGCGTCGAGCGATTCGGGATCGTTGTGCTCGAAGCTCACGGACTTGGCTCGCGCGAGCGTGCCACCGTCGACAATGCTCTTGTGGCATTTTTCATCCATTACCAGGACGTCGCCGGGCTGCAACATCCCCTGGATGGCTCCCATGTTGCCGCCGAGGCCGCTCGAAAAGAGCATGCAGGCCTCTTTCTGTTTGAAATGGGCCAGCTGCTCGGAGAATTCGTTGTGGAGATCGAACGTCCCCGAGAGCATCGCCGACCCCGAGGAGCTGATCCCGTAATCGTCGGCCGCCTGCTGGGCCGCTTCGACGACTTCGGGATGCGTCGAGAGTCCGAGGTAGTTGTAGGAGGTCAGGTTGATGACCTCTCGGGCCTCGCCATCGATGTTGCTGCGCATCGTCGTGCGCGCCGACGGCGAGTCCTGTAATTCCTGTTCGAAGAGATCAAATGCCACCTGGATGCGCGGATCGGACGACCACTCCTCGAAGTCTTTCGGAGGAGAGAGGACATCCGGATTGTCGTTCCACTGAAAGTCAGCGAGACTGTAATCGGTTGCGTCGAAATCGCTCATGGCGTGGAAAGGGGTGAGGGGATCGTGCTTTGCACCCGGTTTGACGGAGTGAATCTCCGCGCATCGGGCTCCAATCATCGGAGCCGTTGGACGAGGCGAGCGATCGACCTCTCAGTCGAGGTGCTCGTCGAATTTGTCCGCCAAACCGTTGATGGTTTCGATATCCGCTAGCTGGGATCGGGGGATTTTGATGTCGAGTTCTCGCATGACAGCCGTCACAACCTCAATGACGTCGAGACTGTTGGCGCCAAAGTCGCGCATCGAAAGATTCGGATCGAGCTCGTCGCGGTCGACTCCTTCGAGCTGGTCCGCGAGCTCGTCCGTCAGCAACTCGATGATTTCATCTTTGTCCATCGTCATCGTTCCTCCTTGTTCAAGGTATATTGAAAACCGATTCAGTTCGTCAAGGCATCAACGTGATGCATGATGCGTCTTCGGTGCACCGTCGCGTATACGACGGCGAGGGGAGAATGCAAGTCGGTTTCTGACCGGGATCTGTCAACGAGCCGTTCGCCCTCCGGCTCGACGGTCCTCCCTCCCGTTTTCCCGTCGAAGCCGACCGCTCGGTCGCATTGTTTGGCGTCCAGAGAGCCGTATCTCAGGCGGCATGCTTCGAGTCGATCTTCGAGGCCATACGCACCTCATAACCTCTCTGGCGGTGAGACGACGCCTCCAACCGGCTCGACAACTCGATAAGCGAAGACTCTCGAGAACATCGCATCTTCAGAGGCGCCGTGAGTGACTCGACTCCTTTTGAAAATCAGAATCGAATCTTCATCGAGGACGCGTCCGTCGATGATCTCGCTCTTTTATTTCCCATCAAACGATTGGTGGGGCGGCAAACGGGTCCTCGCCGATTACGGGGCCAACTGGAACTACATTCACGTACAATACTAGACTCGAGGATTGACACGCTCAATTATCGTCCCCGTTCTGTCTCCGTATCGTGTCTACAGACGAGCCATTGGGAGAAGTATGCTTCGCGAGCCGCCAATCCTGCGCTTTGGCTCTATTCAAAATAGTTTGAAGGATCTTCTCTGTTCAGATAGAAAGAAACGGAGTTAAAATCGAGAACGGTCACAAAGGCCCCACTCGAGTATTCGCCGTTTTTCGTGCCCATCCCGCCCCCAACGCCATGATTGCCTGTGAAGTGCACATCCCCGTTTATCTGGGAACCTGTATTCTAGCACTGGGAGCCACTGTACTCGTGGCCGTGGTCGGAAGTCTCGTCAATGCCGGTCTCAGATACATCGATCGAGGGATCACCTGGCCGACCGTCGGCAAAGCCCTGGTCGTCGTATTTGCACTCCTCGCGGTGGCCGCCAACGCCTTTTACTACAGTTATCCGAGCGCCCCGCACGATGACAGCAAGCACGAGCGCGAGGCAAGCGGGGAAGAGACTCTCGTCGAGTATTGACCTGCCGCCATGCAGTCACCGGGTCACCTCGACGACTGACGCGACATGATCGATGGCAATACATACCACACGTCGACGAATTCGATAGGAGAAGAGCGAACATGCTCGTGTTCGCCGTCTCCCATCCCATGGTTCCGTTCTACCGGGGCCATCTGCTCGTGTTGGCGGCCCTCGGCCTCGTCACCATCGTCGCGGCCTCCCTCGTCAACGGCATCCTCCGGTATGTCGATCGCGGTTGCGACTGGCGAACGGTCGGAAAGTCCATCGGGGTCTTCGTCGTGTTGCTGACCCTCGCGAGCCACGCCTGCTATCTCTGGTATCCCATCGCCCAAAAACGCCCCGAGTGCCCGCGTCCGTGTATGGTCGACGAGTGCCAAGACGAGTGCGAACAACAAAGACAAAGACTGGAAGACGTGCTCGATGACGCGATCGAGTCCTAGAGATATGCTCGAACTTTAGAGCGATCCGCTTCCCCAATTGTCGTACAGGAGACACGTTCCCCTTCTTGTGCCATCTCCCGATGGCATGAGTCGAGGAACCGCCCCAACTTTCGTCCCCGCCCTCGACGTCTCGCCCGCTTTCCTGTAAAGACGTCTCGCCGGAAAATGTCCGTATACGACGGCCATGCCTGACCTCACAGTCGACCGCTCGGGTCGAGACTCTCACGAGGATCATGCTTCATGTTTGAATTTCGAGACACCCCCGAGACGCGTTCTACCCCCATCACCATCCGTCCCGTCGTCACGTGGCGAGATCGGCTCCGATTCGTTCGATTTCCCCATCGGTTGTACGCGAACGACCCTCATTTTCGAGCCCAACCCGACCTCCTCTCGCTCCAGCGCATCACGCCAAGTCTGAATCCGTGGTTCGATCACGGCGAAGCTGCCTTCTTTCTGGCCTATCGCGGCGACGAGATTGTTGGACGCATCTCGGCCCAGATCGATTACGAACACCTCCGTTATCACGACGATTCGACGGGATTCTTTGGTCTCTTCGACACCATCGAGGATCAGGCGGTGGCCGACTCGTTGCTGGAGGTCGCCGAGGACTGGTGTCGCAATCGGGGACTCGAGCGCATCCGGGGGCCCTTCAATCTCTCGATCAACGACGAATCGGGCATGCTCGTCGAGGGGTTCGATTCGCCCAACTACGTCATGATGCCTCACGGTCGCCCTTACTATCCCGACATGCTCGAGGCGCGGGAATACGACAAAGCCGTGGATCTGTACGCCTGGCAATTCGAGCGCGAGCAGCTCCCCGAGCGCGTCGCCTTCATCGCCGACGACGTGGCCGATTTTCCGGGTCTCGAGGTGCGGTCGATCGACATGGATCACCTCGAGCGCGACGTCGAGATCATCATGGACATTTTCAACGACGCCTGGTCGGACAACTGGGGATTCGTGCCGATGACCGAGGCCGAGATCAAGGAGATGGCCGACGAGTTTCGCCTCGTCGTCGATCCCGAGCTCTGTCTGATCGCCGAACACGAGGGCGAGCCGGCCGCGATGGCCGTGGCCATTCCGAATATCAACGAGGCGTTCCGCGATCTCGACGGCCGACTCTTCCCGACTGGATGGGCCCAAGTGCTACGGCGGCTCAAAGTCGATCCCCCCCGCTCGTTTCGGTGTATTCTACTCGGCATCCGCGAGGAATATCGCGGCACGACCCTCGGGGGCCTGAGCGTCCTGCTGTATGCGACCATCCATCGCCGCGCTTACGACAAGGGCTATCGCGAAGCCGAGGCGAGCTGGACGCTCGAGACCAACGAGGGCATCAACGACGGAATGGAGTTCATGGGCGCCGAACACTACAAGACGTATCGGCTCTACGAACGGGGCCTGGCGAGGTGAGTGGCAGCCGAGGACGGCTGCCTTGGCCCCCGGCAAGGGTGTCAGGACTCTTCGCGATACTGGCAGGTCTCTAGATCGACGGTGTACTCGTCGACGAACTCCACGCCTTCCTCTTTGAGGCGCGATCGCACGGCGTCTCGGTCGCCGATGGCGGCTTCATGCACGGCGCCGTCGGCTCCGACGACTCGCCAGCAGGGGTAGTCGGCGGCGACGTCCTTTTTCATGGCGCTTCCGACGGCTCGCTGAGCTCCCGAGCTGCCGACCAGCTCCGCGAGCTGGCCGTAGCTGACGACTTGGCCCGCCGGGACGTCGTCCTCGAGTTTCGTAAAAATCTTCTCCTGAAAATCAGTGAGATCGGACATGGTTCGCAAAGGGGTTTGAAGATGGGGCTGAGCGACGACCACTCGTCGTGTGATCTACGACGTCCGTTTCGGATTGTAAATGCACGCGCATCGTCTCGCCTCTCCTCGCGAGTCGGGGCGTCCGTGCTGGCGAGTGCCCGTCGCCGAGGAGTTTACGCCTCGAGGCGATCATCGATGGCTTCGATCGTCGACTCGATGCCGAACATGTGCACGAAACTGCCGAGCCGCGGCCCCTGCTCCTGGCCGAGCAGCAGGCGATATATCGTCTGAAACCAGTCGCCGAGCGAGGCGCCGCTCTCGTTGCCAATCTCGTAGGCCTTGTCCTGGATGGCCTCCGGATCGTCGCCCTCGTAGGTGGCCAGGAAGTCCCGGAATTGCCGTACGTATGGGACGAGTTCCTCCGGAGGACTCTGATATTCCTTGGTGGGAAGCACAAAATCGCGGTAGTAGGCCAGCACGCCGTCGAGCATCATCTCGATGACCTCGCGATCGTCTTCGGCCGACGGATCGTAGTCGAGGACATAGTTCCAGATCAGCTCGCGATCGTCGGTGTTCAGCGCGCTGATCAGATTCAGAAGCGTCGAGAACGTGATGTCGCTCGTATACCCGACCGATGCCTCGTCGGCGGTTGTCCGGTCGTGTTCGACAAACCAGATCGGGTGGTCGTGACGTGCCTCGTCGTCGAGATCGCCGAATTTGGAGCGAGCCTCGAGCCAGTCGTCGACACTCTCGGGGATGGTCTCGAAGTAGAGCTTTTTAGCCTTCTGGGGATTCTGAAAGATAAACCACGAGAGACTCTCGATCGGGGCATACTCGAGCCACTCGTCGATCGAGAGTCCGGTGCCGACGCTCTTGGAGATCTTCTGGCCATTCTCGTCGAGAAACATCTCGTAGAACGAGCCCTCGGGGGGCTCGCTTCCGAGAATCTCGGCGATCTCTCCGGAGAGTTCGGCCGACTCGATCAGATCCTTGCCGTACATTTCGTAGTCGACTCCGAAGGTGTGCCAGCGCAAGGCCCAGTCGATCTTCCAGCCGACCTTGATCGATCCGCCGGTCACCGGGACGCGCCCCGAGTCGCCGCACGGCTGCATGCCCTTGCGATCCTTTTCGCACTCGTAGGCGATGGTGCCGTCGTCGGGATCGACGTCGACGACTCGCGTCGTATAGACTTTCCCACACGACTGACACACCGGGAAGAAGGGGCTCCAGCGGTCTCGTCGCCACTCCCGGAGCGTGGGGACGATGACGTCGCGGACATCCTGGTGTCGCGCCAGCAGTGTCTCGAGTCCCTCGTCGAAGCGCCCGTTGCGGTACTGCTCTCGAGAGGCCTTGAACGTGTAGTCGAAGTCGAAAGAGTCGAGGAAGCTCCGAAGCTCGACATTCATGTGTTCAGCGAAGCTGTCGGCCTCCTCGAAGGGGTCGGGGACGTCACAGAGGGGACGTCCGAGGTGCTCGAAGAGCATGTCCTCCTGGGGGACGTTCTCGGGGACGTCGCGAAGTCCATCCATGTCGTCGGAGAAGACGATCAATTCGGTAGACCGATCGGAGAGCGCCTCGAAGGCCCATCGCACCCAGGTCGTGCGAGCCACCTCCGAGAACGTACCGATGTGCGGTAAGCCGCTCGGCCCGAAGCCCGTCTCGAAGACCACGGGGTCCGAGCTGGACTTGTCGTCGGATTCGAGGCGATCGAGGATGCGCTGAGCTTCGCGAAAGGGCCACGTATCGTGCATCTCGGACATGGGGAGCGTCTCTTGGCGTGGAGAAAGCCTAGGTTCGACGAGTGCGCCGCGTTGGATAGTCGGAGGGGCGTCGCCAATGCAAGAGAGGTGTGTGGCCGATGCCATCCGTCGCCTTTATATCGCCCGCGGACATGAACAACCTGCCAGTCGAGAAACTCGCTCCGACGAGACGAGGAGAAGCGCGAGAGCATCTCGCTCGACCGTCGCCTCGTCTCTCTAAAAGCATCCCGAAATGTCTCTAAAACGCGACCTCTCGACCGGCCCGCCCGCGACGTCGACGGAGGAGCGGGACGAAGAGACATGTCTGTTGATGAGGATTCGCATGTGAACACGTTCTCCCTCGTGGCCGCCTTGCTCTTCGCCACAAGGAGTCGCTGAATCGACCATGAAGGGGGAAGATATTCAAATACGATCGCCCTGAGAGATCGAGCTCGAGCGGTTGTCAGGGATCTTCGAGCCCCCTATGTTCGCACGCCGAATGCAGGAGATGATTGGCGATCCAACTCGACTGACGAGGGCCCCTATGTTGAACGACTGGTTCGACGACAATCCCGTCCGCCTCATGTGGGACCGTCTGAGCGGACTACCCGGTGGACGCACCGCCTTCTCGAAGTGTCTCGGGTGGATGGCTCCCTACACGGGGACGATCGATCCACACGTCGCCGAGGTGCGCGAGGGATACGCCCGCGTCGAGATGGAAGACCAGAAGCACGTGCGAAACCACCTCAGCTCGGTTCACGCGATGGCGCTGACCAATCTCGCGGAAGTCGCCTCGGGACTGGCGCTGATCTACAGCCTGCCCGCCGACATGCGTGCCATTCTGACGGGATTCGAGATCGACTTCGTCCACAAGGCCCGTGGCACGCTCAGCGCCGAAGCCGATCTCGTCCTTCCCGACCTCGACGGCGAGGAGGAGCTGACGGTGCCGGTCGTGACGCGCAACGACGCCTCCGAAGTCGTCACTCGTGGTGAAGCGCGCTGGCTCGTCAGTCCCGATTCGTAGGGCGGCCTGCTACCTTGACACGCCGGGCTGCACTCTCTATGATTCGCGCCGATAAACCGCCCGATCGCACCACACTCGCACGAGGAGATCACCACCATGGCTCGAGTGACCGTCGAGGACTGTCTGGAGGAAGTCGAAAACCGCTTTGCGCTCGTCATGCTCTCGACCGAGCGCGCTCGAAACCTCCGCAAAGGTCAGGGGCCCGATCGCATTTTCCCCTCGGAGAACAAAGAAGCCGTTCACGCGCTTCGCGAAGTCGCGGCGGCGTATGTCGATTTCGACGAGGCGAGTAAAGAGAAGCTCAAGTCCTCGATCGCGCACATTTCGTTCAACGACAAGATGGCCGAGGAAGGCTGAGTCCCGTCGCCCGTCGAGGAATCAATCCTCATCCGTCTCCGGCGGGACAATGCCATCTGCGCCCTGAAAAGACTGATACGCATCGGGAGTCGTATTTTCCCCCTGATGTGTATCTAGCATCTCGGGCTCGGTCCCACTGGACGGAACGGTCGACCCCGATGTCTGGAGGCTGCGGCCCACCCACTGGAGCGCTTCGACGACACTGTCGAAATTCGAGGCGAGCTCGTCGAAGACGTCCTCGAATGGCCCCGACGGCTTGTGAAGATCGTGAAGACGGCTGAGCTTGTCGTAAGCCAGTCGTCCCACGTCCTGATAGTACGACGTATCGACCAGACCCCGATTGAGATAGGCATCGAAGAATCCGCAGTTAAAGAGGCTGGCGTCGCCGAGTCGTCGATAGACGTCGACCCGGCGATCCCCGGGAGAGTTCATGGCCTCGCCCAGATAAAAGGCGGCGGGTTTGTCGAACCCCACCTCTTCGGCCGAGTTTGGTTCGAGGCGAGTAAATCCTTTCAATAGGTGAACGAGATAGGCTTCAGTGTGTTCCGAGGCCTCCCAGTCGACCTCTTCGAAGGCCTGGACGAGTTCATCTCGGAAGTATGCGAGCAAGTTATCGACCGTCTGGATGGATTCGTGGGACGCTGTCATGCACATTCTCCTGCTGCAGGAGTCGCGAACTGCAACATACAGTGTAGCACATCCGCTCGCCTCCCCCCAAAATTTTCCGGTTGGAACCATTGGGGTAGAGCGCTGATTGTGATCGCACTGTTGTTGCTGCCCCGAGTGGGCTGGGGGCAATCCCCCGATAGCCCCTCCACCTCTAGCGGCGAGTCGTCCGACTCGACCGTCCCATCCCGTGGCAGCCAAGACGACGCCTCCCCCTCGGGATCTTATCAAACACGCGCCGTCCTCTGGATCTTTCAAGAACGCGACATCGATGCTGGCGACTTGGGCGATTTTCGCGAGGGACTGCGCGAAGCTGTCGCTTCGGGAGACCGAACGCATCTATTAGATGACGAAGATCGTCGTCGGCATCTCGAACGCCAGGGCTCCGACGTGCCACGTTGCTTCCAGGGGCTCGATACCTGCGAGTCCCCGCGAGCCGTCGTCTACGACCAGCTCGGTATTCACCTCACTGTCGAACTCCGTCTGACTCGAGACGGCAATCGCTTCCGAGCCGCATACGAAGCCATCGATCGACGAGGGCGAGTGACGCGTTCGGCCGAACTCCGCAAATCGGACCTCCGTCGGCTCGCCTTCGGACTCGCCCGAGATCTCTTCGACGCGGCCGGTCGCGTCTCGATTCGGACGACCCCGTCGGACGCCGAGGTCGTCATCGATGCCGAGTCGGTGGGGCAAACCCCTCTCGATCTACAACTGCCGGTCGGGCAACATACCTACACAATCCGCCGTTCGAACTATCAGTCGCTGGAGGGGACTTTCGAATTGACGAGCGCCGGGTCGCGGACGATTCGACGCGAGCTCGACAAACAGCCCGGCCAGCTCCGCATCGAAGGCGCGCCCGAAGGGGCGGAAGTGTACGTTCAAGACCGCGAGGTCGGACGAGTGGGAACGCCGATCGAACTTCAGCCGGGTACCTATACGATCGAGGTGCGGGCGGATGGATACGTCCCTTATCGCGACTCGGTGGATGTCGCGCCCGACGAGACGGTGGCGCGCGAGGCGTCGATGACGCCCCAAAACCCCCTGCTTCGCGACGTCCCTTCCGAAGCGATCGCCGTCAACCACTACATGGCTCGACTGTCGTTCGAGCAGACGATCCATCCGACGACCTTTCGCGACGCACGAGGATGGCGAGGCGAAGACGAGTATGAATTTCGTGATTTCACCACTCGCAACGGCAATCCCACCTCCGAACTGACTCGAGCGACGACGGCTCCCTCCGGCGTGCGACTGGATTTCGTCTACACGGGACGCCGTCTCGGCGTGACGGCGCTTTCGCTCTCGTACCTCGCCGGTCACGTGGGACGACGCGCCGTGCTCGAGCGCCGCGGAGGGGACAAACAGCAGTATATTGTCGAGGCCCGGACGCTGCATCGGCTCGAGATTCGCCCCCTTCAGGTGTCGTATCGGCATCTATTCGGTAACTTCGCGCCCTTCGGCGAGCTGGGGACGGGGATCACGTTTCAGTGGCTTCGCACCACACACCCCAGCTTCGAGCGTCCACTCTCAATGCGTCAGACCGAGGCCTTCTGGACCCTCGGCGCCGGCGTCCAGTACTTCTTCAAGCCGCGCTGGTTCTTTCAGGCTCGTTACGGTCTCCAAGATTACTTCAACTACGGCAAAGGGGTCGAGCACGCACTCACCCTCGGAATGGGGCTCGCCTTGCCCAACGTCTTCGGGTTCGAGCCGGAACCTCCGGAGGAACTGTGATGTTACGCAATGCAGCGCCGTGGCTCGTGGCGGCTCTCGTGGGACTTGTGGGGATGACGCTCCCCGGTGCCGCCTCGCAGGCCGCCTCGCTGGAGATCGATCCCACCTCGATCCCCGACCCCGACGCATACGAATCGCTGCGAAGTCAGGGCCGAGAGGCGTACAACGTCGAACAATACGATCGCGCAGAGACGTACTACATCGAGGCGATCCAGGCCGCCCCCGACGAACCCGAAGCTTATCTGGATCTGGCTCGGACCTTTTTCTGGCGCGACATGTATGCGACCGCCGTGGCGTACTACGATTTTTACATTCAGCAGTCCGATGAAGAGGATATCTCCGACAAGGTCACCTCCGAGCGACGACTGGCTGCCTCGCGCTCCGGTGACCAGGTCTGGAAAGTCCCAGACTCCCAGACGCGCATTCTGGAATCGTTGCGCACTCGACTCAACGAGGGGGAGGCTTATACCTCGGGCGGAGGCGGGGCATGGGGCCTCTATCGGGCGTTGTTGCGAACAGACTATGCCCACCCCGATCTCATTCAGGTTCGCAATCGTCTCCGAAGCAAACTCCTCGAAGAGTTCGACGCACGTCTGCAACCCGAATCCGGGGAACCGACCCCGCAGTTGTCGCTGAGTCAATGGAAGCGACAGATCAAACGACTCGAGGCGGCGCGCAAGCTGACACGCGACGAGGACGTGCGACAGCGCATCCAACGGCGAGGGGCCATCACCAAGGCGGCCACGGCCCTGCTCAACGGGCGTCATCGCAAGGCCGCTGAGGCGAGTCAACGAGCCGTCGAGAGTCATCCAGAGCGCACATTTTTGAAATGGTTTCACGTGAGTGCACTCGTCCAGGCCAACCGCCACGATCGGGCACAACAGACGCTGGAGCGGTACTCGTCCGAACTCGAATCCATGTCCGACGGGGACGATTACCTCGAAGTCCTCCAGTCGACGCTGGCACACCGTCGAGGCAACCTCGAGCAAGCCGTGGATCTGTACGACACGCTACTGCAACCATCCGAGTAGCGACACGACCGGTCGTGGACCGATGCTTGGCCTCCGTGATCTCTCCCCCATCTCCTCGTTGGGCTCGCTCGCGGATTGACCCCCTCGCACGAGACGACACCGCTATCAAGGTGCGATTCAGGTCCGTCGGGGCTCGATAACGCATGGTTGGGAGCGCCGGCAGTTCCGCCGGCTGATTATCGAGTCGGTCGACCGCAAACGTCGTGCCACGGCGTATTCCACGGTATCCAGACGCCCCCCCGCTATCACGAGGGCGAGTCGACGATTTAATTTCTTGACACCCTCTCGAATCCCATGGCACCATAATCTGTACAGTATGGGTAGGTTCGGCTTGCCGTCCAATTCCGGATGCTCGAAACGTCGTTCGAGCCGGAACCGACCCTATATACACGATACGAGCGCCGCCAAAGGAGCGGACGATATGGCGAAGGGCACACACTGTCTCGGGGTCGATATCGGTTCGAGTTCCGTCAAAATCTGCGAACTCGACTCTCGTCAAGATGATCTCCATCTCCAGAATTTCGATTACACGACCCTGCCCAACGAGGCCATCGTCGACGGCGAACTGATGAATGCTACGGCCGTTGGAGACGCCATCTCTACGCTCCTCGATCGCAACGACGTACGCCGCCAGGAGACGGCTCTCTCCGTCTCCGGCAATACGGTGATCATCAAAAAGATTACCCTTCCCTTGATGACTCAGGAGGAACTCGAGGAGTCCATTCAGTGGGAAGCCGAGCAATTCATTCCCTTCGAAATCGAAGACGTCTACGTCGGATTTGAAGTCCTCGCTCCTCGCACCGAGCAGGGGCAGATGGACGTCGTGTTGGTGGCGGCCAAAAAAGAGTTGATCAACGATTACGTCGAGGTCTGTCGACAAAACGACCTCGAGCCCCTCGTCGTCGACGTCGATCCCTTCGCCGTCCAGAACATGTACGAAGTCAATTACGGGTTCCAGGGCCAGGAGACCGTCAATCTCCTGGACATGGGAAACTCCGTCATTTCGATCAATATCGTTCGCGACGGCATTACGTCGTTTACGCGAGACCTCTCGTTGGGGGGGGCAAATATCACCGAGGAAATCTCGAGGCGGCTCAACATCACCTACGACGAGGCCGAAATCTACAAGATGGGGGGCAACCCCGACAAAGAACGGGGGCGCTCTCTTCGCGAGGACAGCGTCGTCCCCGATACGGCCGGAGCCGGCGATGCCGTCGTACCTCAAGAGGTCGAAGACATCATTCAGGAGCAGGCCGACGAGATCGCGGACCAACTCGAAGAATCGCTGGACTTTTTTGCGGCGACGGCGGCCGACAGCCACATCGACCAAAACATCGTCACGGGGGGCACGGGAGCGATCCCGTCACTTCGGCGCATCATTGCCTCGAAGACCGGAGTCGACACGGAGCTGGCAAATCCATTTCGCTCGATCCAATACGATGAACGCGATTTTCCGCCCGAGCGTATCCATGAGCTGAAACCGATTGCGGGAGTCGCAGTGGGCCTGGCGCTACGGAGGACGGACGAATCATGATTCGTGTCAATCTACTTCCGGTCGAAGAGACGCGCCATCGACGGGGGACGGGGCGCACTCAGCTGGCGATTTTTGTCGCGTGTCTCGTGATCGAGATTGGAGCCTGTGCCTTTTTCTACGTCCAAAAAACGCAGGAGCTCGCCAAAGTCCAGGACAAGGTCAGCTCGACCCGCCAGCAGGTCGACACCATCGAGAAGAAGGTTGAAAAGGCCACCGACTACGAGAAAAAGGCCAAAAAACTCCGCAACAAGCTCGAGGTTCTCAACCGTATCGAACAACAGAGTGTCGGTCCGGTTCACGTACTCGAAGAATTGCAGACGATCTTGACCCCTCCTCGGAATGCCGAGGAACGATACGCTCAGAGTCAGAAAAACTGGAACGTCGAGTGGAATCCGAGTCATCTCTGGGTCGAAACGCTCACCGAACGGCAGGAGGGATTCGAGCTGATCGGCCGAGCCCTCGATGCCGACGACGTAGCCGAGTTCCTCCACCGGCTCGAGACGGCCGAGCATTTCGACAACGTCCAGCTCGACTACGTCCGTCCCTCCAAGAAGAACTCTCGCAACATGAAGATCGTCGGATTTCGGGTGACGGGTGGATTGCAATATCAGACCAAGGATGACGCCGACCCCGGACAGGGGGGGTGAAAAGACGCCAAGGGTTCGCGAGGCTCGCGATCGGCTCAACAGAAGAAGAGATCATCATGGACGAATTCTGGGAACAATTCAATTCCACCCCGCTGGTCCAGAAGATCCTCATCTTCGGGATCGTCGTCTTCAGTATCTTTCTGGGGTTCTGGTTTTTTGTCTATCAATCCATCCAGAGCAACGTCACCGATACTCGAGACGAGCTCCGCAAGGCCGTCGAAGAACGACAACGGCTCAAACAACTGCGAAAGAGTAAAGAAAAGGTGCTCGACAAAGTCGAGGATTTGCAAGCCAAGATCGTCATCGCCGAAGACAAGCTGCCGAGCTCCACGCAACTGCCTCGCCTCCTGAAGCTCATCCACGAGAAGGCCAAGACGGCCGGGCTGGAGATCGAAAATTTCCAGCGCATCCAGGATCGTCCCCAAGAGTACTATGTCGAGATCCCCGTTCAGATGAAACTCAAGGGGACATACGGTGAGCTTGCGAATTTCCTTCGATTCATCAATCGGATGAATCGCATCATCAGTTTCCACGATCTCAAACTTCAACGTACTGAGGGCAGCAAAGGGGAACTCGTCGTCAGCGCGATGGCGACGACGTACCGCTACAAAGAAAACTCGAATCAAAACGACGATTCGAACTGACGCGCGCTGGACGTGAGCCCTCGACGCTCGCTTCTCTCGATCAGGTATTCCACGACCATGTCGCATGACGCTTCATCGACGACTCTCTTGCATCCACCCTCGCGATGGCAACCATCTCGGAAGATGCTCGGCGTCGCGCTGCTCGCCGCGCTCTGGGCCGGTGGATGCAATTATCTCGGAGGAGGAAGTACGACGACCAGCTCCTCGACATCGAATAACTCGGAGAACGCCTCCTCGTCGAACTCATCGTCAGAGAGTGCGTCAGACGATTCAAACGCATCGGAATCCGAGGAGTCGACTTCTCAGGAGACCTCCAGCAAGTCCCCCTCCGAGTCCGCGCCCGAGGGCAAGGTCGAAAACGAAAATCGATCCGATGAGAATCCCAAACGCAACCCCTTTGCGCCGAAAATCGAGGTCACGGACGAGGAAGAGACGGAAGATGACGAGTCCGATCGCGAACTCGCCCCTCTCGAAAAAGTTTCGATCGACTCCCTCCGATTGGCGGCGATTATCAGCGAGGTCGCCGTCCCCAAAGCGATGTTCATCGACCCTGACGGACTAGGGCATCTTCTCAAAGAAGGCGATCGAATCGGAGAAAACAGCGGCGTGATCAGCGAAATTCGCAACCGAGAAGTCGTGATCGAAGTGCCGTCGCAGGTCGACGATTCCGAACCCCGTGAAAAAATCGTCGAGCTTCGCCAGACTGAACTTCCCCGGGCCGAACAGAGCTCCGACGACCTCTCTGAAGATCAAAAACAGGCCCTCGAAGAATTGCTCCAGAGTGAAGAAGGACGCCAAACCCTCAAAGAATCGTACGAAAAAGTTGCACCAAGCGGTTCTGCCCTCGACAACAATGACAGGAGAAACCGCCGACAGGCTGAACAGGACGAGCGGTTTCCCGGATTGCGTCCTCCCGATCAGCAGTGAGGTGAGGACCTCGTGAGGTGCAATGCATCCGACGAGTTGGGACCAAGCATGACATGTCACAATGACAGTATGAGCGATATGAATACTCCAGCTCCATGTCAGTGGATCGCCAAATATCAGCGTGGTTCTAGAGCGATCGCAGCGGGCGTGCTCGGGGTCCTCTGGCTGATGGCGGCGCCGGCTTCCGCCGGCCCTCCCTCGAGTGGGGGCGACCAGGAGGAGACACGCGACGGGACGAGTACCATCTCGGCACTTCGGATCGAGGAGGACGACGAGGGCAGCTATTTGCGTCTCGAGATTGACGAGACCCCCTCGTTTTCGGTCTTCAAACTCCAGAATCCCCTGCGCCTGGTACTCGACGTCTCCAACAGTACCCTGACCGCCGATGCGGGGGCGCGGGACGTCGAAAACGGAGCGATCTCTCGAGTCGCACTCTCGACTCACAAAGAAGAAGGGCGAGCGCGCGTCCGATTGATCGTCGGATTTCAACGGGTGAGTCACTACGATGTCCGGACCCAAGACAACGACATCGTCGTCTTTGTCGAAAATCGAGGTACCTCCTCCAACAACTCGAATGCACGAGCTGAACTCGAAGAGACGCTTCAACAAAAAGAGAGCAAGCTCACCGACATTCAGAGCAAGTACGACCGCGCCTCGAGCAAACTGCAGAACGTACGCTCCAATCTCGATCAAGCCCGAGACGAGGTCCAGACCCTTAAAGACAAGCTCGAATCGTCGAAGATCGCGGCCGAGCGCAAAGACGAGCTTCGAGAGCAGCTCGAATCGCGAACGGCCCGCATGCAGTCCCTCGAGACACGTCTCGACAAGCGCTCGAGTCGGGTCGATGAGCTTCGAAGCGAGCTCGAAGGACTCAAACAGGAGCGCGACCGCGCCCGGACTCGGCTCGACGAACTCAAAGACAAGCTCGCCGACGAGCGCGAGCGGGCTACCCGCAAAGAGAACAAACTCGAGCAACTCCGCCGGGAACGCAAGCAGCGGACCCGTAAGCTCGACTCCCTCGAACAAGAGCGCAAGCAGGCTCAAGCTCGGCTCGATACCCTCGAAGAGAAGCTCGAGGCCGAACGCCAGGAAGGCCAACGCAAGGCCGACAAGATTGAGGAACTTCAGACACTTCGCCGCAAGAGCGGAGAGAAGCTCGAGCAACAGCGTTCGAAATACCAACAGTCGACATCTCGGCTCGAATCGACACGCTCCGAGCTCGAATCCCTCCGAGACGAACTCCAGACACTGCGAGAGCGCGAACAGGACTCCTCGGGTTCTCAAAAGAAGAAACTTCAAGCTGAACTCCAGTCCAAAGGGGAGACGCTCGAGAAACTCGAGACAACCCTCGCCCAGCGCAAGCAAACGGCCGATCAGCTCAAGACCAAGGTCGACAATCTCAGAGAGGCGCGCCGGCGCGCCGAAAAGCGCATCCAAAACCTCCGCGACGAGCTCGAAGCCCAGAAGAAGCGGGCGAGTCGAGAGCGCCAGAAACTCCGCAACAAGCAGCGCGAGGCTCGACAGCGAGTCGAGCAGCTCGAGAAAAAACTGACTGAGCAGCGCCGCCGAGCCGAACGCAAACGCAAGCAACTTCAAGAACGCCTCGAGACGCGCGAATCCGAAATCCGCAACAAAGAGGAGACGCTCGAGAAGACACGTCAGCGTGTCGAAAAGACTCGCTCCAAACTCGAGACCTATCGCGAAAAGCTCGACGAACGCGAGAGTGAAGTCGCAAGCCTCGAGACG
>JAQCND010000576.1 GCA_028274765.1 Bradymonadaceae bacterium | reverse complement strand
AGTCGGGATTGCGCTCTTTAAGCACGCTCGCCACCCCCGTGATGGTCCCGCCGGTCCCGACTCCGGTGACCATCGCGTCGATGTCACCGTCGGTGGCCTCCCAGATTTCGAGAGCGGTCGACTCGGCGTGAGCCTGAGGATTGGCGGCGTTTTCGAACTGCTGGAGCATGCAGGCGTCGTCCCGTGTCTCGACGATGTCTTGGGCGCGCTCGACGGCGCCGTTCATCCCGAGTGCCCCCGAGACCAGCTCCAGCTCCGCCCCGAGCGCCCGCAGGAGCGTGCGACGCTCTCGGCTCATCGTATCGGGCATCGTCAGAATGAGCCGATAGTTCCGGGCGGCCGCAACGAAGGCGAGCGCGATTCCGGTGTTGCCACTGGTCGGCTCGATCAGCACGGTGTCTTCGTCGATCGCGCCCTGCTGTTCGGCCGCCTCGATCATGTTGGCGCCGATGCGATCTTTGACGCTGCCGAGGGGGTTGAGGAAGTCGGCTTTGCCGAGAATGTCGGCGGGACAGTCGTCGACGACCGACTGCAGGCGAACGAGGGGCGTCTCCCCGATCCCCTCCACGATGCTGTCGTAGATCGGCATGGCCGAGCTCTCCTCGAGTGGTCTGTTCGAATCAGTTGCGAGTGGGGGGAGCGTCGTATCCGGGGATGCACTCCAGGATCTCGAGAGCCGCTTCGTATCGACCGAAGGGCGGCATGAAGTACGCCCCGACGACGTCGTCTTTAATCTGCATCAGCGTCTCCTGGGCGATCTCGACCCCCTCGCGTCGCGCCTCGGGCCCACTGCCGGCTGCTTCCATGCGGTCGCGAATCTCTTGGGGGACCGACATGCCCGGAATTTCGTTGTGCAGGAATTCGGCGTTGCGATAGCTCGCCAGGGGAAGCAAGCCGACCAGCACCGGCATTTCGAGGTGTTCGATATCCGACAGGAACTGCTCCAGGAGCCTCGAATCGTAGACCGGCTGTGTCATGACGAAGTTCGCCCCGGCCTCTTTTTTCTTTTCGAGCCGCCGAATCTCGCGCTCGTAGTCCTTGGCGCCCGGCTCTGCGCCCGTCGCGCAGAAGAAGTTCGTCTTGCCATCGATCGACTTGCCCGCCGGATCGAGCCCTCGATTGAGGTTGCTGACCATCCGGAGGATGCCGATGCTGTCGAGATCGAAGACGGCCGTCGCGTGCGGGTAGTCGCCGACCTTCGGAGGGTCGCCCGTGATGACACACAGGTTGTGGAGATCCGAGATGTGGGCGCCGAGCAGCTTCGATTGCATTCCCAGCAGGTTGCGGTCGCGTCCACAGACGTGGATGATCACCTCGTTGTCGAGCTGCTCGGACATCAGCTTTCCGAAAGCCATGTTGTCCATGACCGCTTTGGCTCGCGGGCCGTCGGAGGTGTTGACGACGTCGGCTCCGCCGTCGACGAGCATTTGAGCTTTTTCGATGGCCCCGTAGGGATCGAGCCCCGAGGGCGGATTGACCTCGACGCTGACGACGAAATCCTCTCGCGAGACGTCGGGTCGGTCGGCCGGATCGGCAAGGACGCGGTCGCGCCAGACACGCATGATCTTGGAGCCGAGCTCGGTGCGTTCTTCGGGGGGAACTGGTTCGACACCCTCGTCGTCGCTATCTTCTTCGGCCGGCTCCTCGCGTTTCTCGACGTGGACACGCCCGCCTCCCCGCATGCGAGCGGCCCCCGCTACGCGCTCGACGTGTTCCGGCCCCGTGCCGCAGCATCCTCCGACGGCGGCGCATCCCAATTCGATCAGACGCCGTCCGTAGACACCGAAGTACTCCGGCGTGGCCATATAGACAAGGCGCTCGTCGACCTTGCGGGGATAGCCAGCGTTGGGCTGGGCGATGATGGGGACGTCTCGTCCGATCATCTTCTCGACGACGTCGTAGATGATCGAGGGGCCCTCCATGCAGTTGGCCCCGACCACGTCGGCGCCCCACTCGGTGAGCTGACTGACGACCCGCTCGGGTGTCGAGCCATCTCCGGTGGTTTCCTCTTCGTCGAAGGCCATTTGAGCGACGACCGGGAGGTCGCGATCGGCCTCGTCGAGTACTTCGCGGACCGCCTCGAGCGCCACCTCGATCTCGTCGATCTGGCGGAAGGTCTCGAGGGCGACGAGCTCGATACCGGCCTCGAGGAGGTGGCGGGCCTGTTCACGGTAGACGTCGAGGACGGTCTCTCGCTCGTCACCGTCGAATGCCGCCTGCGAGAGTCCCGTCGGGCCGATCGACCCCGCCACGTAGGCGGCATCTCCGGCGACATCACGAGCGATCTCGACGCCCTGCCGATTGATCGCCTCGACTTTGTCCTCGAGCCCGTGCGACTCCAGTTTGATGCGGTTCGATCCAAAGGTGTTGGTCGTCAGCACGTCCGCGCCCGCCTCGAGGTACTCCTCGTGGATCGTCTCTACGAGCTCCTGGCGAGAGAGGTTGGCGTCGTCGAACGACTTGTTGATGTAGATGCCCCGCTCGTAGAGTTGTGTTCCGATCGCGCCATCGAAGACGAGCGGGCCTTCCTCGAGTGCTTCCAGAAATGACAATTGCATGGCGTCTTCTCAGTCTCAGTCGAGACTCGCGGACAGCGATATGAGAGGGATGAGTGGGCACACGGGCGAGCATCGCGATGTAGACTACACGAGATCGAGGCACCGTTGCAACGGTGCGATCGTCGCGATGTGCGCATCCTTCGATGTAACGGTGTGCTTCGTGCTCTGTATTTGGAGTCACCAGACTCCGCCTTCGGGTCGTTCGAAAATGTCGTAGTGCTTTCAGTTGTGAGAATCAACCATCTGAGTCGAACCGTGCAGGTCGAACGTCGCCGGGTCCGCTCGGATACTGTGGGGAACGCCGTGGCACGACGTTTGCAGCTGACCGATTCGATGATCGGTCGGCGGGGCCGCCGGCGCTTCCCACCACGTGTCGTCGAGCTCTCACGGACCTGAGTCACCCTCAACGTCGCCGGGCATTCGGATTCGAAGCCGCCCATCGTCGCCCGGAGACGCCAGAGGGTCACCAATACCGGCAGCTTCCCGGCCATTCGCTCCGAGCCACCGCCGACATCCGGAGTGAAGTCGACGAGGAGAAAGATGGGACGGTGGACTGCACCGGCGTCGAGGAGAATCGGCCGCCTCTTCACGATCGGCTCGGCCACCATTGTTTTAACGAAATACCGGGGCTCGACAATCCCATGTCGGTCTGATGCGATGAATCTGGGAGGGGCTCGACGCTCCACGTCCGCTCTACGCCGTGATCGTCTGCGAGACGTGTACCGCTTCGTGCACCTGTCGGGGGGAATGACGAGCGGGCACCGCAATCGCCTCGGACCGGGGGATCGCCGCCCCGGCAATTCACTTACCGGACACGCGAGGGAGCGTCAGAGATGACCATCGGTCTCGTCCGTCGGCCCACGGGTCTCGTCGTTCGATGTTGTTGGAGCGTCGGCATCCTCCTGCCCTCCCTCGAGGATGGGCTCGAATGCCTCCGAGCGGTCGAGGCGAGCCGCCAGTTGATGGATCTGTTCCTCGTGACGGGCGCTCATGATCATCGCGACGGCGGCGCCGAGTGAGGCGAGTCCCGTGGTAAAAGCGAAAGTGGCAGAGAAAGTCGACAGCGGAAAGGCGACGATGGAGACGATGCAGACGAGGGTCACGAGCATCGCCGCGATGGCGCCGGCGAGTCGAGTGCGCACGCCTCTCGATGCCGATCCCGGATCAACGTCCAACGGACGATAATCGCCACTTCGCTCGACATCACGGCGACGCGATCGACGCTGACGTCGTCGGGCGGGCAGTGTGTCGCGTCGCTCCCGCCATCGAAGCCGATGGTCGTCTCGCATGGTCTCCTTGGGTCTGGGGGCCGAAGGTTCGGTCATCGTCTACTCCCGTCTCTCGGAGACGTCTCGAGTCGGTCCGCGCGGAGACCGCCTGCTGCTCGTACTCGTGCACTTCCGCGCGACGCACACGTCCGTTTATAGATACCAGAGATCGTTCACACCATCCAAATGACCTCGTCTCCATGTCGGTCGTCTCGTTATGTTCAAACGTGAACACTGGCAGGAGGGAAACAAACGGGCGTCTCGAGATCTGGCCATCGATCTTTCCTGCCCATTCGCGTCGCCGAGCGGAGCGATCGCTTGTATCGGTCGCTTCGAGGCCTTGGAGCCCGTGTCTTCGCTCCGACTCCGGGCTATCGCACGGTCGACAGGCCTCAACTCCGGCTCATCGAAGGAGAGAAAAGTGGTCAACATCGCCGAAATACGTCCACTCGCCTGCCACGATCCCGGGCAAACGAGGCGAATCGAGTGCTGAGTGTGATTCAGGTCCGCGGGAGCTCGACGACGCGTGGTTGGGAGCGCCGGCGGCCCCGCCGGCCGATCATCGAGTCGGTCGACCACAAATGTCGTGCCACGGCGTCTCCCACGGTATCCGAGCGGACCCTCGAGTACTTGCGGTGACCGAGGAATGAAAACCATTTGACAAGGTATACGACCCCGTGTACTAAATGCCCCCCCTGTGGGCGGTGCCATCATCGCTCACGTTGCGGGCCGTTAGCTCAGCTTGGTAGAGCAGCAGACTTTTAATCTGCGAGTCGCTGGTTCGAATCCAGCACGGCTCATCCCGATGGTGTCGGGTCAGCCGAGGCCATCGGGAGTGTCCCCGTCGTCTAGCCTGGCCCAGGACACTGGCTTTTCAAGCCAGCGGCGCGGGTTCGAATCCCGCCGGGGACACCTCTTTTTTTGCTTCGTACAGATGCTCGCCCGTCCCCGTCGTCTAGCCTGGCCCAGGACACTGGCTTTTCAAGCCAGCGGCGCGGGTTCGAATCCCGCCGGGGACATTGTCACCTGACATATATATTGTCTTTGCAGGATGGGCGATCGATACGAGTTAGCCGCCGACCATGTGCCGCTCTGCCTCACTCGCCATCGATGCGCTTTCGCCGGTATCGATCGGCAACGCGAGATCAATTCGAGACGTCGGGAGGCGTGAGCACGAGAAGTGCATGTTCTTGAAGGCTTACGGCCCACTCGGGCCCCTTGGTGAGGGGAACGCCGTCGAGGCTGTACGCCATAGGAGGTTGGGACTCGAGCTCGAAGCTTGAGACGACCCGGTGGACGACCTGTGAGCTCTGAGCGAGACGTCCGGTAGCCATGCGGGGAGCAATATCGGCGAGATTGAGGAGCGTACCGGAGCGCAAGAGATAGACGTCGAGACAGCCATCCGTGAGCTCGACGTCGGGCGCCACCGAGAATCCTCCTCCAATGCTTCCCCCGTTGGTCACCAGCACCTCGACCGCCTGGAGTCGATCGAGCTGGCCGTCTCCCCATCGCACGAATGTCTCGTAATCTTCGCGCTCACCGAGGCCCTCGGAACCGGCCGCCAGGTAGGCAAAGGGGCTGAATTGTTCCTTGTGTTCGTCGGTGACCTCTCCGGCGATCTCTCCGTCGTACCCGCCGTGCAACGCATTCAGGCCGAGTCGCGTATGCTCGCCGGCCGTCACCTCCATGACGTCGACGGGGCGAGTGGCGCCTCCGTCCTCGAGGAGCTCGAACGATTCGCGCGCATCGAGCGGGATGCCGAGCGAGCGTGCCAGATCGTTGCCTGTGCCCGCCGGAAGGATGGCGAGCTGGATGCGATCGAGATCGCCGGCCACTCCGTTGACGATTCGGTTGATGGTCCCGTCGCCCCCCATGACGGCGACCTCGATGCGCTCGTGAGATGGCATCTGATCGAGCGCGCGCCGAACCCAGAGGGCTCCATCCCCGGGCTCGCGACTTTCGCGGACGGTGTGGTGGGGGCGAGCCCGGAGTTCGCGTCGGATGAGCCGAAAATCGTCGATCGACCTCGCGTCGGGGTTGATGATGACGAGGGCCATGGATCCTTCTCGTCGGTCCAGAGGACAGTCGAACGGAGCCGGACAATCGCCTGCGCACTGTCTCTATCTTTCGGGACGGTCGAGCGACCGTTGCCCGGGCACGATCGCCCCACGAGGCATGGCGCCCTTCACTCGACGGGGTCGAGATCGAGGACGATTTTCAGGTAACCCGACTTGTCGTCGGCGACCTCCTCGATGAGCGTCTTCTGGATAGTGAACCGAAAGGCGCGATCGTCCTCGAGCTCGAGTCGAGCCCCGCCGCGGAGCTGATTGATATTCGGGGAGGGCACCAGCATGTGGGCCGTCTCCGGCTCGTCGACCGGATCGAGCGACTGCAGTTCGGTATCCTCGACTTCGCGACCATCGACGGTCACGCGAGCGCTCTCGAGAAATTCGGCCTCTGCCTCGTCGACGGCCTCCTCGAGTTCGCCGAACGAATCGCGCGCCGCCTCCAGAA
>JAQCND010000538.1 GCA_028274765.1 Bradymonadaceae bacterium | reverse complement strand
AAAGATCGCCATGTAGCGATTCTTCCAGGCGAGGCCGAGGACCTTACTGTCTCCATCGTCTTCCTCGTAACTGCCATCGACGAAAACGGTATACATGCGGGCGGTCTCCCCGTCGGTGGCCGACTGGGCGTGATTGCTCGCCAGTTGATCGAGCTCCTCGAGGGTCCAGACGTGCTCCGAGCCTCGAGATTCGAGCGTCTCGTCGGCGGGAAACGACACGCCACCGGGTTTCTCGACGAGTCCTTCGAACTCCTGGGCCAGCTCCGAGCGGAGATCCGAACTGGGCTTGGTCCCCTCGACGTAGTCGGTCTCGACCTCGAGACGCCGATAGGTCTCACCCTGGAGATAGCGATCGATGCGAGTGCGAGCCCGTTCGCTATCCGCCGCGTCGTCTCCACCGCCCGAGGGCCCGCAGGCGACCAGTCCGAGGAGGAGTGACAGCCCACATGCATACGTCGTGTACGTCCAACTCATAGAGTTTCCTCGACAACGAATCGGTCCATGAACATCGATGTTGGCATGACTCTACGGCGCATCTCGGCCTTGTATCCAGCCCCTTCTCGATCACGTCAACGCGGGCTGCGTGATATTGATCGCCCACAACTGAAAGCCACCTCGTTCGGCCCCCTCGTCGGCCTCGGCGACGAGAGAGATCCGGAGGCGACCAGTGGTCGCGGAGTGGGTCGACCGAGGTGGTCTCGAGTCGTTCGAGTCACCGGAGGGCGCCTTCACCCCCTTCGACATTACTCCTTCCAGAGGATGCGCCAGGGCTGGCGTTTGACGATGCGAAGCAGCTCGCGCATGTCGTCGTACATTTTACGGTCGTTGAGCAACTGGCCCACCGTTCCTTCGCCCTCTTCGATCCGCGCCACGAGCGACTCTGCATCTCCCGACATCGATTCGAGATTCTCGGTACTGGCATGGACGTTGTCGATCGAGCGCTCGATCTTGTCCTCGTTGTCGCTTACGAGCCGATCGGCCGACGCCGAGACGTTCTGGGCATTCTTGGCGGTCTCCGCGAGTCGCTCGGTCAAGGGACCGACGCGCTGATCGACCTTGCGCGAAATGGAGTCGGCGCGAGCCGCTGTCTTGCGAGCGTGATCGATCGTGCGTTCGAGGTCCTCGCCTTCGCCGACGCTTTGGTTCAGCACGGTGAGAAATCGTTTGGCTTCATCGATGGCCTCCCGGGCCCCCTCGACGGAACCGCCCAGATCATCGCGATGTGCGGAGACGAAGCGATCGAGCTGACTCATCAATGAGGTCCCGTGTTTGACCAATTTGCGGAGGGTAACGTCGGGGTCTTCGAACAGACCCGTCAGCGCGTCCAGTAGATCTTTGGCCTTGGCGGTCAGGAGATCGATGCGGGGTGGGCTCGTTCCCTGGTGGGTACTCCCCGGTTCGATAGGGGGCGCCTCGAAGGAGCTCGTCACGACCTCGATGTAGGGCTCCCCGAGGACGCCGCGCCGGGAGATATAGAAGTTGCTCGACTCTCGGATCGAGTCGAGGTGGTCGCGATCGACCCGGATCGTCGCGCGCGCCGAGACGGCCGGTCCGACCGCTTTGTCGCCTTCGTGTCGCTGGAACGCCAGCGACTGCACCTGACCGACATTCAAGCCGGCGATGGCGACATCGGCGCCCGGCTTCAATCCGGCCGCGTTGTCGAACTCGATCTGAAACCGGGCACCCTCCGAAAAGGAGAAATCGCCGAGCACCAGCACGAATGCCACGAGTAGGGCCGTTGCAAAGAGGACGAGTGCACCGACCTTGATTTCGATCGAACCGTTCGATTCAGTCATCGGGGCGGAGTCGGGAGCAAAATAGGGACCTCGAAGAGATCGTCGGCGTCCGAGCGCGCAACCCGAGATGTCAGCGAGGCGAGTCCCGCCTCACCGTCCGAACGCCCCGTCAATTGGGCTCTTCCATCGGACCTTCGGGACGCCCCTCGATAAACTGACGGACGATCGGATCGTCGCTCTCTAGAAACGCTTCGGGCGGACCATCGAGTCGCAGTGTCCCCTTGTAAAGCATAGCAATGCGATCGGCAACGCCGAAGATACTCTCGAGATCGTGGGAGATGACGATGCTCGTCACCCCCATGTCGTCGGCGAGCCGCCGGATCAGATCGTCGACGAGTTTGGCCGACATCGGGTCGATGCCGGTCGTGGGCTCGTCGAAGATCACGTATTCGGGCCGAAGGGTTAGAGCTCGAGCGATCGCAACCTTTTTGCGCATGCCGTCGCCGAAGTCGGCCGGGTAGCGTTCGCCGTATTCGGCCATCTCGACACGTTCGAGAAAGTCGCGAGCCTCCTTGCGGGCCTCGTCGGGGGAGAGATCGCGATGTTTGCGGATGGGGAGGGCGACGTTGTCGAGCAATGTCATCGAGTCGAAGAGCGTCGAGTGCTGGAAGACCATCGCACACCGCTTGCGTACCTCGTAAAAGTCTTTTTCCGAGTAGTCGGTGATGTCGGTATCGTCCAACAGGATGCGACCTTCGTCGGGACGGAGCAGTCCGACCAGGTGTTTGACCAACACGCTCTTCCCTGCGCCAGATTGTCCGATAACGTACAGTACTGAACCCGGCTCGACGACGAGATCGACACCTCGAAGGACGACGTTGTCGCCGAAGCTCTTGTGAATGTTGCGAAATTCGATGCGACCCATCTCGGCACGGCGATGTTCGGGGGCGAGGCGAGGGCTGCGGAGATCCCGCAGTCGAGCGGCTTCGACTCGTTTGAGTTCGGCAGTGTTGAGCCGGCGACGGCGTCCGTCAAGCGATCCGGCAAGTCGATCGCGTATGAACGCGCCCCCCGTGCTCGGCCGGCTGGGAGCCGACGCTCCATCGGGCGTCTCCCCCGACTTGCCTTCGAGACCCTCCTGGAGCGCTTTTATACTTCCTCGAAGTGAGCAACTTGCTGGCAGGTCGACGCCCCCCTCGGAATTGGGGAAGAGAGTCGACCGAGAGGAAGGGAACGTTCACATGCGATGGCCCTGGACGAGCCGGCAGGGCGATCGCATAAGGAATGCCCCACTGCGAGCGTGAGCCGGCTGGAAGCCCACTTCCGGAGGACGTACAGGGGCGCTCCGAAGTCGGGCCTTCCGGATCGACTCGATATCGGTTCGGAGCGCCTCGATACGTCCTCGACGTGAGCATTCCTG
>JAQCND010000536.1 GCA_028274765.1 Bradymonadaceae bacterium | reverse complement strand
GGCGTCGACCCGGTGACGCTCAGTCGGCTTCCAACGTGTCGCGCACGTCCTCCAGCCGTCGGGGCAGTTCGATGGTGAACGTGCTCCCCTCGCCCTCGGTCGACTCCAGCGACAGTCTGCCCTCCATCGACTCGATGAGCAATTTCGTGATCGCCAGCCCCAGTCCCACGCCCCCCTCCTCGGTATCGTCCGCCGAACGTCCCGTCTCGAAACGCTCGAAGATCGAATCGCGTTCCTCTTGAGAGATACCGTATCCCGTATCCTCGACCTCGATCCATACGGTGGCCTCGTCGGCTTCCAGCCGGACCTCCACCCCACCCTCGTCGGTGTACTTGAGCGCGTTGTCGACGAGATTGTTCAGGATGCGCGTCGTAAAGCTCGGATCGAGTTCCACCTCCAACGGTCCCGAGGGTAGATCGCTCGTCAACTCTAACCCTCTCTCGAGCGCCCACTCCTCGTGTAGATCCATCACCTCGAAGATCTTCTGGCTCAGGTCGAACCGCTCGGCGGTCGCGATCGTCTCGTCGGCCTCGAGTCGGGTCATCTCCAGGATCGAATCGAGCGTCTCCTCGAGCTGATGGGTCGCCTGTTCGATACGCTCGATCGATTCGCGCATCTCGTCGTCGGCCTGTCGTTTGAGCACGTGGAGCGTCGCGTTGATCGCCATCAGCGGTGAGCGCACGTCGTGGCTGAGCGTCGACAGGAAGACGGAGCGGAGCTCGGCCAGCTCTTCGGCCTGGTGCTTGGCCTCGAGGAGGGTCTCCTCGTAGCGCTTCCGGTCGGTGATATCGCGGATGTTCTCGACGACGATGCGCTCTCCGTCGACGACCTCCTCGCAGTTGGAGTGGATCTCGACGGGGATCGGCTCGTCGTCGACGACGAGATCGGCCTGTTGAGTGATGCTGCCGTTGGTCTGGACGTCGTCGAGATGCTCGTCGACGTCGAACTCCGAGTCTTCGAAGAGATCCTCGATGGTCCAGGTGTGGAGTTGGCGCCGCTCGCGTTCCAGCAGGCGCACCGCTCCGCCGTTGACCTCGAGGAAGGGCTTCGGCTGGCCGGCCTCGTCGAGCTCGTAGACGAACATGGCGTCGGCCGCCGTCTCGAAGACCGTGCGAAACTTCCGTTCGCTGGCCTCGAGCTGTTGCTGGGCCCGTTTGCGCTCGGTGATCTCGATGAAGGCCAACACGATGCCATCGATGTGGTCGTCGATGGTGCGGTAGGGGAGGATGCGAATCAGAAAGTAGCGATCGTCGCCGAGACGCGCCTCGCGTTCGACCACCGACAGCTCGTCGAGCACCTGCCGGGCATCTTCCAGGAGATCGCCCTCGAGCTCCAGTGAGTGCGTGACGTGCTCGAAGGGTCGTCCCTCGTCGCTGGGGATGAGGTTGAAGTAGTCGGTGACCGGATCGGTGAATCGCTTGATGTCGAAATTCCGGTCTAGAAAGATCGTTCCGATTTCGGTCGAGCGCATCAGGTTCTTGAGGTCGCTGTTGACCGAATTGAGCTGCTCAATCTTGTTGTTGAGCTCCTCGTTGACGGTCGTCAGCTCCTCGTTCATCGACTGGAGCTCCTCTTTGCTGGTCTCGAGTTCCTCGGTCGTCGACTGAAGCTCCTCGTTCATCGAGAGCAACTCCTCGTTGGAGGCCTTCAGCTCCTCGTTGGAGGTCTCGTACTCCTCGATGGTGGCATGCAGACGCTCGCGCGTCTCCTCGAGTTCGCGCTCGAGCTGCTCGACGATCGATTCCATGTCGTCGCGCTCGCCCTCGCCGCCGTCGGGACGCTCCTCTTCGGCCTCGCGGTCGATCGGCTGGAACGACACCTCGGCGAGGCGCTCGTCGAGGCCCGGATCGTCGACGCGGTGGCCCTGGATGCGAACGTATTGACGTTGACCGCGGTGCTCGAAGCTCAAATTCCGCTCGATCGAGGTTTCGTTCTGGAAGATCTGAAACAGGAGCGTGCGCACAGGCGGTCGAAGATCCTCGTGCAGCATCTTTAACAGGTCCTTGGTGGGCTTCCCCTCGTTGACCTTCAGATACGGCACCGTCTCGCCGTAGACGTGGACGAGATCGTAGTTGTCGTTGACCAGGATGCTCGAGGGGCAGTACTCGTCGATGATGACGTCGCGGTGAATTTCGTGAAAGTCGCGGTCGCGCTCGCGCTTCTGTGTCTCCTCCTCCTCGAGCTGGATGTCGTCGAGCCCGAAACTCGCCCCCGGAATCAGCGGGCGAGGCTCGGCCGACGATCGAGCGCGGTAGAGGTGGCGCGACGCGTCGACGGTGGCGAACAGCTCGGGATCGGTGCTGGGCGACTCCGAGATGCCCAGCAACAGATACCCCTCGGGGCGGAGCGCGTAGTTGAAAAGGCCGAGCAGCCGGTTCTGGGCCGACGGCTGGAGATAGATCAGGAGGTTGCGACAACTGATCAGATCGAGGTCCGAAAACGGCGGGTCCTCCAGGGCGTTTTGCGTGGCGAAGACAATCTGGTCGCGGAGTCCCTTGGAGATGCGATAGCCGTCGTCGTCGACATAGAAGTATCGCTGGAGGAAATCCGAGGGGACGTCGGCGGCGATCGCCTCGGGGTAGACGCCCTTGCGGGCGGTCTCGATGGCCTCCTCGTCGAGGTCGGTCCCGAAGATCTTGATCTCGGGCACCAGATCGAGGTTTTCGGCATAATCCTGCAGCAGCATCCCGAGCGTGTAGGCCTCCTCGCCCGTGGCACATCCGGGCACCCAGACCCGAACCTGCTCGTCGGTCGATTTGTTCTCGAACAGTTCCGGGATCAGCGTCTCCTGGACCGTCTCCCAGATGTCGGGATCCCGGAAGAA
>JAQCND010000530.1 GCA_028274765.1 Bradymonadaceae bacterium | reverse complement strand
CAACTGGCGCGATCTTTCGCCACGCGAATGGCCGAACAAAGTCACCGGCGTCCTGGATCGGAGTCAGGTCTACGGCAACAACCAGTATCACGAGGGCTATCGCCTCACGGCCTCCGGCGTGCCGATGCGGCTCGACGCCAACGAAAATTCGGTGCGTCCCGGCGACTATCAGGCCGGCGGCGGCCGTCTGCACACCAAGACGATGGTTCTCGATCCGGGGACCGAAGACGCACGAGTCATCACCGGCAGCTTCAACTGGTCGTCGTCGGCGACGGTTGTCAACGACGAGGTCATGCTGATCATCCGCGGTGAGGACGTCGCCGAGCGATACATGTCGATGTTCGACGAAATCTGGTCGAAGAGTCGACCACTCGCCGAGGGCCTGTGCCACTATCTGCAGCGCCGCGACCAACGCCACCAGGAGCCGCCCGATACGCCGGAGTCCGAACAGCCCCTGTGCGCCTCCGAGGTCAATCCGGGCGACATCGTCTTCAGCGAAATCCACTGGGATGGCTGGAACGGACGCCGCGATCCGAGCGACCACTCCGGCCGGCCCTACAACCGCGACCAGATCACCAACGACGAGTTCATCGAGCTCTACAACACGACCGACCGCCCCATCGACCTCTCGATGTGGAGCATCACCGACGGTGAGGACTACAAGGTCGGCTTTACGCCGGGGACGATCATCGAGCCCAAAGAGTACTACCTGATTCTCGATCACAATACCGAAACCTACTCCGAGCGTCGGCCCCAGCGCGACGAACACGCCTTTCGCAACGGCGATTTCGTGCTCAATCACGCCAACGACCCGCGTCTGCACAATCTCAACCTCAAAAACTCCTCGCTGTATCTCGAGCTCCGTCCGGTCGGCTGGCCGCCCTCGGCTCCGCCGATCGACCGGGCGGGCGACGGCAGCACGCCCTTCGCCGGGGGACGCAACATTCGGCCGATCGACGCCCGAGAGGGGGTCGAGCGGGGATACGCATGTAACTTCAGGTTCGGCGCCTGTCGCGAGGGCGATTCGGTCGAGGAATGTCGACCCAAACGACGTTCCAACTGCAACAGCAAGCAGGCCTGTCAGTGGAACACCGACGAGAAGCGGTGTCGGTGCCGGAACAAGGTCGATGAGATCGGATGTGAGCGCATCTACGAGACTGTCTCCAATCGGTCGATGGAACGAATCATCTACAATCGGGAGGGACAGATCACCGATGGAAGCCAATCCCAGTGGTGGGCCCCCTCGAAGCGCCCCGAGGACGGCAACATGAGCCGCAATCCCCGCTATCGCAACATCAATCCCCAGTATCGCGATCGCATCGTCGCAACGCCGGGCAAGGAAAACTCGGTCTATAGCCGGTGATACGCGTGACTCGTGAGTCTGTCCGGTCAGTGACACGTTGGGCGAATGCCTGAAGTCCATCTTCGGCGGCATTGAATTCATCGTCATGACCGAGATGAACGGGGCCCGGACAGGAGATGCTCCAGAGCTTCGAGACATGGTTCGAGCAGAACCCATCCGGGGGGGATGGCCGAGCGCACGAGCTGCTCGTATACGTCTACCCATGTCTCCCTCCGGCGCACCTGCGCGCGCCGCCCGCCATGAGCCGGCCATTCAATCGAGGGGGAACCCCGCTCCGGTTCGAACCGGGCGGTCGGGCGGCTTGCTCCTTCCAGACCCCTGACAGCTCGCCGCTCCCCCCCTCGTTTATGATCGTCGGCAGTACCGCCGGGTTTGTTGCGTTGAAAAGGGATGATGCTTCCACATTTCCGCCTTGACTGCCTCGGGGCGGGCGATATGATGAAAGTGCAATACGACGCTCTTGGCTTCGCGGATCGTTCGTGGTGTCATTGGTTCGTTTTCGATACGCCTGCCCTTCAAACGCGACGACATGACCCAATCTGAGGCTTCCGAGCCCGATTTTGTGCGCGATCTCCACGAGAACGCCTCGCGCGTCTCCGAAGCCGCCCGTCATCTGGCCAATCAGCCCAGCCGAGACAAAGACGACGCGCTCGCGGCCGTCGCGACCTCGATTCGCGAGCACACCGACTCCATTCTCCAGGCCAACGAACGAGATGTGAGTCGGGCGCAGGAGGAGGACTACGACGAGGCGTTTCTCGATCGACTTCGCCTGAATGCCGAGCGCATCGACAAGATGGCCTCCGATGTCGAGGCGGTCGCCGAACTGGACGATCCGGTCGGGCGTGTCGATTCGCAGTGGGTGCGTCCCAACGGATTGAAAGTGGGGCGTCAACGCATCCCGCTCGGCACCATCGGATTCATCTACGAATCGCGTCCGAACGTCACGAGCGACGCGGCGAGTCTCTGCCTCAAGAGCGGCAACGGTATCATCCTCAAGGGCGGAAGTGCGGCGTTCGAGTCGAATCGCGCCATCTATCGAGCCATCCGCGAGGGACTCGAGACCAGCGAACTGGCCGAGGAGGCCGAGAGAGCCATTGGCTTCGTCGAGACGACCGATCGACGTGTCGTCGGCGAGATGCTCGAACTGTCGGATGATCTCGACGTCGTGATTCCCCGAGGCGGGCGTGGGCTCATCGAGTTTGTCACGGAGCATGCCCAGGTTCCCGTCATCAAGCACGATGAAGGCGTCTGTCACGTGGTCGTCGACGGCTCGGCCGACGACAGGATGGTCGACGACATCGTACTCAACGCCAAGACCCAGCGCCCCTCGGTCTGCAACGCGGCCGAGACGCTGCTGTTCTTGGAAAACGCGATAGATGCTCACCTCCCGAGAGTCCTCGAGGCGCTCGCCGATGCCGGGGTCGAGCTCCATCTCGGCGAGCGTTCGATGGAGGCGGCCCGGGAGTGTGATATCCCGGAGTCGGACCTGTACTCGGCGGACGAGGCAGCGTATCGCCGGGAATATCTCTCCGAGGCGATCGCTATACGAGTAGTCGAGTCTCTCGACGAGGCTCGGGAGCACATCGCTGAATACGGCTCGCACCACACCGAGGCCATTGTGACGGAGGACTACTCCCAGAGCCGAGACTTCGTCGATCACGTCGACAGCTCGGTGGTACTGGTCAATGCATCGACGCGGTTCTCCGACGGCAATCAGCTCGGGCTCGGAGCCGAAATCGGAATCAGTACGACTCGCCTGCAGGCCTATGGGCCCATGGGAGTCGACGCACTGACCACGACCAAGTTCGTGGTGTTTGGCGATGGTCAGATCCGGGAGTGAGAGACTCCCGCTCGTCTGCGGAGCCCGATGGGCTCCGAGCGGGAACGATCTGACTCGAACGTTCGCGACTCAACGCAGAGGATACGCATGAGCGACAACATGGCTGCGCTCGAGAGTGACGACACTGCCCAGAGCGACTCCGCCGAGGGCGAAAGTCGAAACGACATCTACGAGCTCGATTCCGACGGACCCGATACAGAGCGGCTCGCTCGCGAGATCGTCCGCGTCACGTGGGATCTCAAAGGTCGCAATGCCGTGGCCTTGGATCTCAGAGGTCTGGTCAGCTACACGGATTTTGCCGTGATCGGCACCGGTACCTCCGAGCGACACGTCCGGGCGATGGCCCAGCAACTCCAGGAGGCTTTGCACGAGGCCCACTGGGAGACGCTCAGTCTCGAGGGACTCGAGACGGGCCAATGGGCCGTGCTCGACGTCGGCGATGTCGTCATCCATTTGTTCGAACAGTCCGAGCGCGAACAGTACGACCTCGAGAGCATGTGGCCCGAGGCGGAACCTCTCGAGTTCGAGAACCATCCCGAAGAGCTGTACGGCCATTTTGAGATGGAGCGATTCGACTGATCGCACCCCCGGAGGCGTGAAGTCACTTGTGATAGGGCTCGCCCCGGACGATGGTCAGCGACCGGTAGAGTTGTTCGGCCAACACGAGTCGGGCGAGCTCGTGGGGCATCGTCAGCTTCGAGAGCGCGAACGTCCAGGCCGACGATTTGCGCACTTCGGCGTCCAGCCCGAACGCCCCTCCCATGACAAACGAAAGATATTTCCGGCCGGCGATCATTCGTTCGTCGATCCAGTCGGCGAGCGACTCGCTCGTCGGCGTTTTGCCTCGCTCATCGAGCGCCACCTGGACTGCTTCTTCCGGCACCGCTTGCTGGAGACGGGCTGCCTCGTCCTTCTTTCTGGCCCGTTCGTCGTCGTCCGTGCCCGCGTCGATTTCGATCTCCTCGACCGGGACGTACGAACTCAGCCGATCTAGATAACCATCCGTAGCCTCCCGTAGATGGCGGTCGCGTACCGAACCGATGGCGACAATCTGTATCTTCATGGTGGGTGAAGGCGCGAGAGTCCGTCGATCATTCGACAATTGGCTTCCCCCGGAGACGCCACATTACGGAGGAGCCCCGGCCTCGATCCAGCGCTCGATCATGCGAAGTTGCGAGGTTGGCAATTCGTCGCCTCCCTCCTCGGACCAGGGGGGCGGCTGGGCCGAGCCCCGTCGGTCGGGATAGTCCCAGAGGAGCTTGTGCATCAAATACGAATCGGGGGCATCGTAGGGGCGCACCAGCATGCGATCGACCTGCTGAGACGGCTGGCCGACCAGGCTCTCCCGAGTGAGGGGGTTGAGGTCCCACTGTTTGGCGCCATGGCACTGGCGACAGGCCGATTCGAAGATGGCGTCGATCTCGGACCAGCTCGGCGAAGAC
>JAQCND010000515.1 GCA_028274765.1 Bradymonadaceae bacterium | reverse complement strand
GTTTCGCGCGAGCCCTCCGTCATGTCGAGTGGTTCGAGCGAGGACGTCTCGAGGGTCAACGAGGGGATTTCGGAGGGCTCCACGAGGACGATGGCGCCGTCGAGGACTGCCTCGGCCTCGATCTCGGGGACGAGTTCAGCGACCGGATCGCCGACAAACCCCTCGATGAGATGTTCGAGCATCTGCTGTTCGCTCGAAGGCGCCTGTCCCGGGTGAAAGACGAAGAGATACCCCGGAATGGCGTGACTCAGAGAGGTCCAGAGTCGGCTGAGCGCATTCTGGACGACATGACTATCGGGAGGGTCGCGATGGAGCGACTCGGTCGAATCTCGCGTCGACGACAGAAAGTCGACGAGACGTTCCGTCGCCTCGTCGAGCTCACCGCGCTTTTCGACGGCTCGGGCGAAGGCCAGTGTTACTTCGCGGAACGTGCGACTGATCCCTTCGGATCCTGCTGGATCGAGAGCAAAAACCAGTCCGCCTTGCTGGACGATGTGCTGACGTACGTCTCCTAAGTCACGGCGGACTTTCGAAGGGGTCACTCCACGGAGATGAAGAGCTCGTCCCTCCCGAGAACGCTCGACGAGCTTGTCGCCGAGCAGGTCCGGGTCCCATTCCTCGAGTTCCAACGGGCGCTCAGTGTCGACGTGGTCAGTCATGCTGACAAATCCCGACGTTCGACGAAAAGCATCGCGAGATCGTGATGTCTCGACGGGCCATTCGCCGTCTTGCGAACAATTGCTCATGTATCGTAACAGGGACATCGCCGACTGCACAACAGTTCGTCGAGGTGAGACGAGGGCGATCACATGAGAGCTCGACTCAACGTACGATCTCGCCGAGGGGCTCGATCGTTGGGCGTTCTTTGATGAATAGCTCGTCCTCGATCGGGAGTGCTCGATCCCGTCAGACCGGCGAGGCCACCCACTTCCGGGGACAGTACAGGGGCGCTCCGGGAGGGGGCGCTCGTTGCAGATGTCCTCGGGTCCGCGTACCCTAACGTCTCGAATACGCAGGGCTCGAGACGGGGCTCGCACGGCGAGTCCCGCATGCTCGTGCCCTCTGAAAGCGGTCATCGAAGGAATGTCATCGTCATCCCCCGACACACATCGAGGCGAACATGAAGTTTCTGGTTGTTCTGGTGCTTGTCATCGTGGGATTTGTGATCGTTGCCGCCCTCATCAAGGCCGGCATGCAATCGGTTGACGAGACCTGGACTCAGTTCGCCGAGGAGTTCGGGTTGAGCTACAATGGCGAGCCGGATGACGCTCGGCTTTCGGGCACGTATCGCTCCCGACCTGTCGAAATCCATCGCAAGAAGACGAGTACGGGGAGTGAAGTATCGGGCAATCGTACGTTGACCGTTCAGGTCATCCATCGCGTGGAGGTGGCTCTGCCGGTCGGTGAAGATCTCGTGCTATACGACGATCCGGGGCGTCAGGGCGCAATGGCCGAAATGGTCGTCGACTCGATGATGGGGGGAGGCGATTTCAAGGTGGGGCGCGACGATTTCGACGATCATTTTGACGTCACCGGAGGCGGGGACCTCGAACAAAGGGGCGGACACGTTCAAGAGAAAATCGCGGAGGCTCGGGACGTCGGCCATCCCGACGACGCCCGCCGGTTTTTCGATCACGATCGCGTCGTCGAGGCCCTGCGCATACTTCAAGAGGAGACGACTCGGGAGACGCGCATCTACCCCGTCGCCGGCACTTCGAACGCACTGAAGCTCATCCAAATGAACGGATACGACTCGCTCGAGGATGTCCGTCAGAATCTCGATGCACTCGTCAACTGTGCCGATCAGCTCGACGACGCCCGAGACCTTCGCGCGTGATGCCGAGGCCCGTCGGCGAGCCGGAACGCTCGGTGCTCGCCGTCAGGGAAGTTCGGAGGCCGAAAGTCCGGCCTCGCGCGCTCGATCAGCGAACTCCGAGGCGATCTCGTCGTAACCGTATGACTGAAACTGACGGGCCGCCGCTCCGAGAAGTTCGGGCTTCGAGGTCGAGCGGAGTTCGACCAGGAGATTCCACGATTCGCGAGCGGGGGACGTTTGTCCGTTTTCCAGTTCCACCTTGGCTCGAGCCCGATGGAGATCGGGTTCGAAGGGTTGAATGGCGAGCCATCGTTCGATGCCGTCGAGCGCCCGCGTCCAAGCTTCGCGCTCGATGGCCTGCTCCGTGTACGCTCGGGCGATTCGAGGATCGGTCTGGTCGAGTTCGAAGAGTCGGCGCAGAGCCCGGCGCTCGAGCTTCGCGTCGTCGGTCGTCTCGGCCAGACGTCTGAGTGCCTTCCAGGCGGCGCCTCCGTCGGGATAGAGCTGGACGGCGGCCTTCAGGTGAATGCGAGCGTCTCGAGGCCGCTCGAGTTGAAGCGCCAGTTTGCCGAGATGCACGCGAAGCCGATAGTCCTCGCCCCCCCGGTCGAGCGACCGCCGTCCGTGGCGATACGCTCGGCGGACGTCTCCCCGTCCCGCGTAGAGCATCGCCGCGACGTACTGGACGCGAGGATCGTCGCCGCCCTGCTCGAGGGCCTTGTCGAGGGGAGACTTGGCGTCATCACCGGATGTCTGGCGGAGGGCGGCGAGCCGGGCCCAATCCCATCCGTCTCGCTGGTCTTCGGGGATCTCCTCGAGGGTCGAGCGTTCGGGCAGATCGCGGAGATCGACGAGGAGCTGCGTGTTGAAATTCATCAGCCGATCCGAGAGCCACGATCGGAGCTGGCGGTCGAAGGTCTCGACGTCGACTTCGAGCACCTCGTGGATGACGGCCTTCGTGCGGAGCTGGTCGCGGAAAGACTCCACCATGCGCTCGACCGCATCGAAGTTCCACCGATCGACGATGAAGTGAATCACGAGACTCGAGAGATGATAGGCCCGGAGGATGTCCCGGTAGGACTCCGCCTGCGTAAAGCGCTGGTCGAGCTCGACAATCGACGGTAGCGTCTTGCGCCGAAGTGCGCTCGCGATGCTTCGCTCGTGATGACGCACCCAGGAGGGGCGTTTGATGTTGGTCTCGTATTCGGCGAGCCCCTCGGTAAACCACCGCGGCACACGGTAGTTCGATTCCTGAATGTGGAAGACGTGGGCCATCTCGTGCCAGAGGACTTGCTTCCAGTTGAAGTTCCCCTCGCTCGGACTCCGCGTGGCCACGACGCGTCCAAAACAGATGCCGTGCGGCGAGATGTTCGGGAGCCCGACGGTGCGCACGCCAAAGGTCTCGGGGTCGGGATAGATCTCGACCGAGAGTTCGTCGGCGGGCTCGAAGTCGTACTTGGTCTCGAACGTCTCGAGGGCCTCGGTGACCAGCGACGGCACGAGACGTTCGAGGATGGGCTGTTCCGATCGGTGGAAACGAAGCAGAAACGCGTCCCGTTCGATCGCGGCGTAATCGGGCATCGTCGTCTCGAACAGCTCGAGCATGTTGTAGGCCCGAACGTTGTACTGGTCGGCCTGGTGGGCCCGTTCGAGGGCATCGACTGCCTCGTCGAGTCGTCCCAGACGCGACAGTCCCATCCCGAGCCCCATGAGCGCCTTCGCATCGTCCGAGTCGACTTCGAGGGCTCGTCGGTTCAGTTCGATGGCCTCCCGGTATCGATGCACCAGGACGGCGTAGTCGGCCGTCGTCGTCAGCAGCGCGTCAAACTCGGGATTGATCTCGAAGGCACGCGTCCGGGTCGACTCGAAGGACTCCGTATCGTCGTCGAGATAGTGGGCGGCCGCCTGAAGGGCGAGCGCCCGGAGATAGCGAGGGCGCTGGTCGAGGACGTCGCGAGTGAGTTCGAGTGCCTCGGACCAGTCGCCGTCGTAGAGGGCGAGTTCGGCGCGAGTCAGCAAAATGTCGGGGTCGTGGGGAGCTACTTCGGCGGCGCGGTCGAGGTAACGGCGGGCGCGATCGAAGAAGCGATTCGACTCCATGAGTGTGCGAGCCATCGCCGCGAGTGCTCCCGGATGGGTCGAGTTGATCGCCAGAGCATCTTTGAGCGTCTGGCGAGCATCCGACGTATTGTATTTGGCCAACAAGAGTTCCGCCCACTCGACGAGAGTCGGGACCACGGTGTCGTCCCGGTCGTGAGCGTACTGGTAGGCGTCGTTGGCGTCCTGAAAGCTGTCGAGTAGGGCCATGCCCTCGCCGAGGTCGGCGAGTCCGGCAGCCGACTGGAGGCGTCCAGCGTTGTAATCGGCGGCGAGCTGATCGAGGAGGGGTTCGGCTTCGGGGCGCCGCCCTTGGTCGATGAGCAGGGAGCCGAGTTCGACGCGGATGGCGTGAGCGTCGGGATGATTGGCGAGGGTGTCTCGAAGGAGAGATTGGGCCTTTACCCAGTGGCCTCGAGCCCGGAGCGTCCGAGCTCGCGCCCATGCGGCGAGGTGTTGAAGCGACGAGTCGGTCGCTTGTCGGCGAGCGACCTTCGAGATGCGAGCGGCCTCCTCGAGATTGCCATCGAGCTCCTCGAGAAACGCCCGAACCAGAAACATGGTCGGAGAATCGCGTCGTTGGGCGATCTCGCGCAACTCGTCGTATTGGCCGGACTCGAGGGTTTCGTGAAGTTCGCTCTCCGACTCGGTCGCCCGGAGAGCCGGTTCTTCGAGAAGCAAAGCGTCAACCCCTGCGGGCCACGTCCCGATCAAGAGAGCGATCGCTCCGAGGACCCACCGACCGCACTGTTCGAGGCGTCCTTCAGAGTCCGCTCGCGATTTTCCACGTTCCATCTTCACGCACCAATTCGACCTGGTTCATTTCGACACCGGCATCCCATGTCGGTTTTTTGCCGATGTCGTACTTGTAAGCGTATCGGTACTCGTAGCTGACCATGGCCCGCTTGCGCTTGTACTCGAGATTTTGGACCGTCACCTTGTATTCGATTTTCTCGGCATGGTTGGCGATGATCTCGAAGATCTTCGGCAGACGTCCGCGCCCGTAGTCGTCTTCGGTCGTGTCGGTCGTTCCGGCATTGTCGTAATACTGCTCCGAGACAAGGCGCTTCAGGGCGCCGATGTCTTTTTGGACCAGGGCCCGTCGGTACTGCTGGAGCACGTCGATCACTTGGCGATTCTTGTCGTTGTCCTTGATTTCGGCTTCATCGTCGATGTAAAATCCTCCTTCTTCGGACTTTACATCTTCCTGTTGGATGTATCGGGAGGCACATCCCGATCCGAATCCGACAGCGACGACAAGTCCGACGACAAGCCAAGACATCCGATGCATCATGCAGTTCTCCACTCTCGATCCGTATCGAGTAGGTGAGATGCGGGCGATGGGTTTCGACAGGGGGTGATCGGAGTGACATCCCCCGAGGATGGCGTCCGCATGGACTTCGGGACGTCGTACCGGCAGAAGCCCGTCCGATCGAGCCGAGACGCCGCCGTCGACGCAACGTGTTCCGATCAATGCGGCGAGCGTGCGTCGGTATTCCACGACGTTTCTCGCCATGCGAGGCGCGCCAACCACTCCTCGGCTTCAGTGGCGTAGCGTGAACGCCGGGACCGGGTCAACCGCTCGAAGAGGTCCCGCGCTCGCTCGAACTGCCCCGACTCGTAGAGCGTGCGAGCATACATCCGAGTGGCTTCGTCGGCGAGCGTGGCCGAATCGAGTCGGACCTCGCCATCCGTGTGGAGCGAGCTCAGCAGCCGCTCCGCCGCTCGCCACTCGCGTGCTTGCCAGAGACGACGTCCGATGAGGTAGGCTGCGACCGGATCGTCGGGAACTCGCCGGTGCCACTCCATCGGAAAGTACAGTGAGATCGCCTGCGAGGTGCGCTCGAGGAGGTATGCGAAGGCCAGACGTCGCACGGCGGATTCGGACGCGCGAACGGCGTGATGTTTGACGCGTAGCAGACGCTCGGTGTCGGTGGGTAGTCCGCGGCTGAGGCACGTCTCGTAGGTCTCGGCGGCTCGATCGTGCTTCTCGAGATGCCAGAAGGCGTCACCGCGGAGCTGAAGTAGTCGAGCGCGCTGGACGGGAGGTAGGTCGCGCTCCAGCAGATCGGCCGCTCGCTCGGAGGCCGCTTCGACGTCGCCGGCTTCCAGGAGCTTGCGAGCGTATTCGATCCGATAGTCGACATTGCGAGGGGCAAATCCGATCAGTTGTTCGTAGAGGCGCCTCGCCTCGGCGAGATCGCCCCGGGTAGCCGCCAGTCCGGCGCGGCGTCGCAGCTCGGCCGTCTTGCGGGCACAGACTTTGGCGAAGATGCTGGGCTGTCGGTACAGAAA
>JAQCND010000505.1 GCA_028274765.1 Bradymonadaceae bacterium | reverse complement strand
ACATCAGACGATGGCAGTAATCGTCGAATTCGAGCGCCATCTCGACCCATCCATTGCGTTCGAGCCATGTGCGGTAGTCGTCCGCCAGCGTCCAGACGGTTCGCCAGTCGCGGGATTCCGCATCGAGTCGGAGGAGGGCGGGAACCGTTGCGAGCATCCGCCCCCTCGGATGATGGCGCAAATAGTGACCTAGCCGACGCGCTGTCGAGGCGATCGTATGGGAGTCGAACTGCTGACTGAGCCAGGGGCTATCCTCGGGGAGCGCCGCCAGTAGCTGCCCCCGTCCCGGCGAGCGCAGAAAGTCGGCCGCGAGCAACTCCTCGGCGGCGTCGGCCACGTCGGCCTCCGAAAGATGCCCGACTTTGGCGATCGCCCAGTGTGAGAGAGGGCGCTCGGTCAGCGACAGCGTTAGAAGTACCTCGCGAGCGACCTCCGAGAGGCCCGACATCGACTGATACCAATCGGATTCCGGCGCCGACATGCGGAGCGAAAACAGAGGGGCTCGTTCCTTTGCATCGAATTGCGCCCGGAGCTGGTTGGGGGTCTGGGTCGCCATTACGAACAGCGCCGGATACTGTTGGAGTGATTCGAGTATCGTCTCGATCACTTCGAGGGTGGCGGAGTCGAAGTGTTCGAGCCCATCGATGACGCATACGAGGGTCTCGTCTCGGGTGAGCGCGCCGAGGAGATCGATCACGAGTTCCGCGAAGAGCTCAACCTCGTCGGGCCGGCAGTCGGGCCTGGAGGCAGAGAATCCCCAGAGTCCCTCGAGCACTTCCAGGGTACGGTCCGACAGATCAACGCCTTCGAGGGCTCTCGTATCCTCGAGGAGGGTTCGTCCCGGATCGCTCGATTCGGACAGGGAGGGATCAACGAGGGCGAGTACGAGGTCGGCGATGCCTCCGAAGGGGCGGTAGGCATCCGTCGAGACGCCATGAAGCGAGATAGCTCGGATGCCGTTCCGCCAGTGGAGACTCTCGATGAGCCGATCGGGGAGGTAATTGACCCCGCAGCCGAGCTGGCCCGACAGCAAAAGAGCTCGCCCCGAGCCGGCCTGGGCCTCGCGGAGATGGGATTCGAGCAATCCGGGGAGATCCGGAGGACCTCCCTGGGGCTCCGAGGTAATTTCGTCGATATATCCCGCTGAAGGAGGGGCGTGGACCTGACTCTGCTCGAGTTCGCGAATCCACTCGTCGGGCCCCTGGAGCGAGTCCGAGGATTGACGAAAAAAGGTCTGAATTTCCGATGTCGAGAGCTCCTCCTCTCGCTCGCCCTCGTCGAGCCCCTCGCCTTCGGCTTGGTGGGGCACTCGATTGGAACGCATGGTGTCGAGAAAATCGGCGAGCTCGCGATCGTCGGCTCGCAGATCGTGCTCGAACAGGTAACCCACCAGTTTTTCGTACAGTACGCCGGCACTCTCGAGTCGGTCGGTGGGGCGAGAGGCGAGCATGGCGTCGATGACTCCGGCCACTTCGTCCGGGAGATCGGTGTGGGCCCCGATCGGCAGGATGTCGGCTTCGATCGCAGCTTCACGGACGGGGCGATCGGCACGGCGATAAGGATGATACCCTGCCAGCATCTCATAGGCGATCAATCCGAGGCTGAAGAGATCACCCGGACGGGTCGAGTCGAGGCGTTCGGCGTACTCGGGAGCTGCGTAGAGGAATCGCACCCCGGGCTCGGGTTGTTTGGATTCGGGAAGGGCTTCGAGGGCCCGAGCGATTCCGAAATCTGTTATTTTGACTTCGCCCCCTTCGGAGAGGAGGACGTTGTTCGGCGAAAGCCCCCGGTGGACGACGTCGAGACTGTCGAAATTGAGGTCTTTGCGACGATGTGCATAGTCGAGTCCCTTGCCGATTTCACTGATCACGTAGAGCGCGAGATCCCAGGGCCACTCGGGTCCCGCACGCCCGGTCTGCTCGAGGGCGTCCCCCAGATCGATTCCGTCGACATACTCCTGGGCGATGTAGAGATCGCCACTTTCGTCCTCTCGACCGAGGTCGTACACTTGCACGACGTTGGCGTGCGAGAGCGAGACCGCTCGCTTGGCCTCTTCGATGAGAAGGTCGACAAACGCGTCATGGGCGGTGAGCTCGGCGTCGATGATTTTGACACAGAGGTTCTTCTCGAAGCCCTCGACGCCGTGGCTCGTGGCTTTGTAGACGCGCCCCATGCGCCCCTCGGCGAGTAGCGAGGTCAGCTGATAGTCGGCAAAGGTCTCGGGGAACTCGCGGTACGTCTCTAACATGGAAGGTCGGCCCGGAGCCGGATAGGTAATAAGTGAATGAAGGGCAGACGACACGTCTCGTTCTCTCCCGAGTATAACCGAGATAACGAGACGAGACAAAAAATCGTAGTTCTCAACAGGATGGAGAGCACGTGCTCAAAGATCACCGAGATTACTACGACGACTTTTCGGAGTGGTACGAAGACGAACGTCACGGGGGATATCGTTCGGTTGTCCAGGATCTCGAGAGTGATCTCGTCCGGCGATACGCCTTCGATCGCGACGTCCTCGAGGTATCGTGTCACATGAGCCAGATCCTGGAACGTATCGCTCCTCTGGCACGACGTGTTCGAGGCGTCGAGTTCGACGGAGGGCCGTCTTCGACCACATCCGATCGCAACCTCGAGATCGTCTCCGGTCACCCCGATCGTCTCCCCTTTGAGCGCGGGCAGTTCGAGCTCGTCTACAGTTTCCAAACACTGCCTCACGTGCCGCGCGTCGAGGAGGCAATCCGCGAGATGGTGCGTGTCACCCGTCCCGGCGGGCGACTTCTGCTGGAATTCTACAACCCCATGAGCTTCCGGTACCTCGCTCAGCGCCTGGCCGGCGATGGAGAGATCGCTGAAGCTTTCGAGGGGCATCCGACTCGATGGGATCATCCCCTGGATTTGGAGCGCCTGTATCCCAACAACGTCGCTCTGGAGCACGTCGAGGGGCTTCACGTCGTCACACCCGCCGCCCTCGTCCATCGTCTGCCCTACATCCGTTATCTCGTCCGGCAACTGGAGTTCATCGCGCGCGACGCGCCGATTCTGAAATACTTCGCCGGCTTCCTCGTGGCCATTCTTCGCAAGACGGAGTCCGTAGCGTGATGGCATCCCGTCGGCGGGCGTGTGCTCGGAGCCCGAGGAGCACGATGCGTCGGGCTGGCAGCGATCGCCTGCTGAAGGGGACGAGTCTTCTCATCCGTCGAGCCCCTTTTGATGGACCGCGGAACGACACGATCAGGGGGCCAGCACCACGACATGACCGTCCGATGGGTCCGCATGCGAGCACGATGCATAGATGCGAGGCATGCAGGCGAATTCCACTTGACAGGGGGGCACGACGTCTCTACGGTGGCGGGTCCCGATTCGGCGCCACCGGGCGCTCAATCGGGGCTAGGATCCGTAGCTCAGTGGTAGAGCGCACCCCTGATAAGGGTGAGGTCGCAAGTTCAAACCTTGCCGGATCCACTTTTCGTATATCAATAGGGTTTGACCCGCATCGGCGACACCTTCGGGGGACGAGCGTTGGGCGGGCCTCGTGCATCGTTCACGCGTCATCCGCATCCGCGTCCTCCGGTGGATCCTGGTTCTCGATCTCAACCATGAATAGACTCACGAGCAACACGAGGAGACTGATTCCTCCGAGTGCTGCTCCGATTTGAAGGAGATACGAGAGCGTGTCCCACGATTCGGGGGACGACGCACCGACCAGATAGCCAAGCCCCAGCAGGACCCCGGAAAATCCGAGCCGCCCGACGAGGCTCTGGAGGCTCCAGTAGGTGGCGCGCTGGGTTTCGGGGATGCGAGGCACGATCGCCGCTCGCATCGGGGCCCGAGCGATGCCGCGGGGCAGGGCCCGCATCAGAATGACGACGGCGACGAGGACGTGGAGCACGCTCCCCATGATGGCGATGACGATCGTCTGGAGGGCCGTTGCACACAGGAGAGTCGGTCCCGTCCCGATGGCTTCGTCGAGTGCGACACTCTGGCGAGCCACCCACGCGCCAAGCAGGGTGGTAATCGACATGTGGAGACCCGTCGCGAGGGGCGTCTGCTCGTCGCATTGCCATTGAGCGCCGAGCTGGTCCAGATAGGGTTGGTAAAATTCGTAAGGAACGTGATTCAGCACGGTCATCACGACGGCGAAGGCAAAGAGCCAGAGCAGCGCCGGACGCTTCAGGTGCTCCAGACAGGCGATCAACTGACGATCGAACCGCAGCGCCTCGTCGTCTGATTGCACTTCGGGTTCGACAAAGGCCATGGTCACGATGAGAGTCGCCACGGCGACCAGTGCCGAGAGCCCATACGCGTATCGCAACTCGAACGAGGCGGCGAGTCCTCCGAGGAGTGCGGCTCCGCCCGTGGCGACCAGCGCATTGCGAGCCACGATGGATTCGCGCTCCTCGTACGTATCTTCTCGACCGAGTGCGGCGAGCGAATCGTAATGAAAGGCCGTGCCCGTGCCGGAGTGGAAGGCGATACCGGCGGCGAGCCCCGTCTGTGCCAGAGCAAACGTGGTCAAGTCGGTCCCGATCCAGAATAGCGCGTAGGCTCCGACGAGACAGATCGACGACGTCACGAGCGTCGTGCGACGGCCCACCGCGTCGGAGAGGTATCCCGAGGGGATCTCCAGGATCACGACGGCTGCGTAGTAGAGTGACTCGAGCCACAGTACGCGATCGAGGGCCAGGTGCTCCGAAAAGTACAGAAAGAACACCGGCATCCAAAAGAAGGCGTTGTAGCAGGCGGCATACCAGGGATAGAGTCGGAGGTTGCGCTCGAGTGTTCCATCCGCATCGTTCGGTGCCATCGCCACTGCCCATCCACGAAAACCACAACTCTTGCGCGCCGCAGAGCAGAGGGAGACAGTCCCCCAGAAAGGTCGTACCCCTTCGAGATACGGCTCCCCCCGACCGACGACATCATATAGCGATGAACGCTCGATCCCCCAAGTCCCTCCTCGTTCGGTTCGGTCGTCTGTCGCACGCGTCTCGGATGGCCCGTTGCGCTGTGATCTGACGAGGGAGCGAGACACCCGATTCGAGCAGAGAGCTCGTCTGAAGAGATGGACCCGCATTCACCTCGACATCGAGTACGACTCGTCCGGACGAGCGACCTTGCGTCCGGCAAATGCTGCCCGTCAATCGTCCTTCGGCTGGGAAATGCGCCCCGATCCGTTACAGACCTCGCAGGGGTCCTCGAGTCGCCGAAACCCCACGTACCGTCCCTTGCCCCCACACCCCGGACACAGCATGGATGTAGTGTTGTCGTCGACGAGGTGCGCCAAACCGCGCTCCTCGAGGATATCCCGGAGGCGACTGTGTTCGTCGTTCATGGTCCATCTCCCTGCTTCCTCGCGTCGGGGGGCGTGCAGTCGGTCGATCGAATGGGACTCTGTTCGACAAGTTTAAACACGTCTCGACGGAAGTAGAACGGCTCGATGCACAGCGAGTCATCGCCTCCCAAGAGGACTCCATCGAAAGTCAGTCCGTACGATACGGTCGACCGAGCACGTGCGACGAACAGTCTGCACGGGGCCGAAAAGCACCAGCGACGTTCCACGGGGGGCGAGACCAGTCTCGAGGCATCTTTCTGTTTGAAGAGGGCCCCCCCCTTGTCGATGTTTGGGGTTACACGGATGACACACCATGCTGAGTGGGGGAGCTGAGGACCTCGGGGGGGCGAGCGAGATCCTTCACGTGTGATCTCGATCGATGCCCCCCGTTCGAGAGGAAGGACGGGCCTGCTCGCCAGGCGAGCTGCGGAGGCACGAAGAGACGCTCTGTTCCCGTGGCGTGTCGCGCTCCCTCGGAGGATGAATCATGCGCCGTCGACCGGATCACTCTCTCGAGGCGGGACTCGGAACGAGGCGCGCGGCGGCGCTCTACGAGACGGGACATCGAGGGAGAGGACCACTGATCGGGTGGGGGCTCGGGACGAGCGGCTAGAGAACGGATCCCACGTTCAGGTGTTCGCGAACGTCTCCCAGATCTCTTCTCGTTCGTCTTCGTCGAACCCAAAGGCTTCACCGATCTGCTGATAGGTGTGCGATTCCTCGAATTGAGGCTGGTCGGCATACGCCAGCGCCACCAGAAGCTCGAGTGCGTGCTTGCGGTGGCTTCGACCCTGGAGCCGATCGGTGGCGTTCTCGATGAACGTCTCTACCGCATCGGGGTCGCCGAGAGTTTGCTCGAGTACCTTCTCGGTGCGAGCGATGTGGGGACCGAGAATCCGCTCTTTTTGGGGATCGGTGAAGGGCAACGACGCGAGCTGAGCGTCGAACTCGTCGCGCTCGATGTCGGTCACCTCGCGATCGATGTGAATGATGAGCATCGCGAGTTCCACGAACGCCTTGCTCTCAGGGAGCGAAAACTCGCCGAGAATCTCCGAATCGTAGATCTCTTCCAGATCGGTCGTCGCCATGGGAATCCTCCAGTACGATGCATGACAGGTCGATGTACTCATCGCTCGCCACTCTATACGAGGGGGGGCGGCGATGCAAATGACCTCTCTCGTGTGAGCGAGAGCGATCGCATTGAAACATGTCTCCCCTCGTGGTCGCCTCGCTCCTCCCGACGAGGAGTCGCTGAAGCGACATGCCAGCAAGGATGATCCCGTCGAGACGCATGGGGGTGCTCTCGGAGGGGGCAGAGAGCGCATGCATCATGGCCGCCCTCTGGAGCGCCGGCTCTCAGCCGTCCTCTGTCTTCGCGGCACGAATCTTCATGCAATCGTCTTCCCCCGCGTATTCAATGCGTCGACAGGCCAATCGATAGATCGAGCGCCAGCCACGAGCCGGGGACGTCGAACATGGTGTACATCGATGTGTGCACTCCAACTCGTAACATGTTCCAGCGATAGGTCATCCCGACTCGTCCCCCGAGGGCATGAGCGTTCGTCCCCCTCTGTCCGCGTTCGGGGGTCCGACGAATGAGACTGTTCGGCGCGAGTCCCACCCGTTGATATCCCGCCCCGATCGTCAGCTCGAGTTCCCAGATGGGAATGTACGCTCGGGGCCCGAGCCCGAAGGCGTAGATCTGGAGTTCGCGGGTCAGGGGAGGAGGCGTCTGATCGGTCAAAAAGTAATGCGTCTCCACCCAGGCCTCGCCCCCGAGGTACGTCGTTCGAATGCCCTGTCGCAGTCTCATACCGAGCCCCCGGCGCGTCTGATTCCCGAGATCGCCGAGCACCCATCGAGGTCCCGTCTCGAGCACGATACTCGCATCCGGGGGATCGGCCCGCCCTCGAGTGGGCCAGACCAGCAGGCCGACGAGTATCGAGAGCGCCAACCAGCGAGCATCTCTATGCTCTCGACCCCTGAAACGCCGATACGCGAGTCCGACGATCAACACCCCGACGAGCCACACGGGAAGCGGGGAGGACGTGCCCGACAGGTGGCACCCCCCTGAGCGCTTCGGGATACAACGCCCGTTGTTGGCATTGCACGATTGATCGGGCTCGCACTGGTCGTCGTTGCGACACTCGACGCACCGGCCGAGTTGGGAATCACAGAGACGGTCGCCCCGGCACTCGGAATCGGACTTGCACTCGGGACGCTCGGTCAAGAAGACATACTCCAGCCGTATGCGACAGGTCGCTTCCTCACTGGCGATACACGACAGCCGCAGATCGAGGGCGTCGGCCTCTGGAAGTTCGGTGGGGACGAGACGGTCGGTGATCCGCTCCTCTTCGCCGGGTCGGTAGGTGCGTCGAGCGAGGGGACCATCGACGCGGCCCGCCGAGCCCGCGTCCGGCGACTCCGACCCTGGAGCCCCGCGCGTCGTGTCTTCCTCCGACGAGGCAGCGTCGACACCGGTGTCCTCGGGCGCAAACGACGTGTCGGCATCTCGCACCTCTAGCGTGACTCGGGGGCGGCCCGTTCCCTCCTGGATCAGCACGATGTCGAGTCGGTTGACACCGGGAGGAGGACGCTCGACGCGCGATCGGTTCGGACAACCGTCGCGATCCGGCGCACACAACTGGCCCGACGTGACGGGTTCGACGGAGACGCCACAGCCAGTCGTCGCCCCCAGGATGCCGACCCCCCCGAGGAGATACCAGAGGAGCACCCTCGATTGCATGACTTACTCCAGGCGCTGCCACACGTCGGAGAGACGATCGGCGAGGTCGGTGGCCCCGAGCCCTCGATGACCGGCCTCCTCGGCGGCCGCGTCGCCGGCGGCGCCGTGCGCATAAACGGCGAGTCCCACGTCCTCGAAGGCGTCGCCCGATGATTCGGTCAGACGGGCCGCCACGACCCCCGCCAGCACGTCGCCGGTCCCGCCCGTCGCCATCCCCGGATTGCCGGAGCGATTGATGGCGATGCGTCCGTCGGGAGCGGCGACGACGGTAGCGGCCATTTTCAGCACGACGATCGATCCCGACGACGAGGCGAGTTGTTCGGCGTGGGCCACGGGGGCATCGAGCACCTCTTGCGTCTCACAATCGCACAGACGCCCCATCTCTCCCGGATGAGGAGTCAACACGGTCGTCGTCCGCCGATTGAACTCGCGGAGGGGCTCCAGGCCGATGGTATGGGCGAGGAGATTCAGGGCATCGGCATCGAAGACGGCCCTCGAGACTGAACTATCGAGGATCGTGCGCACGGCGTGTTCGGCGCCCTCGTGGGTCTCCAGACCGGGGCCGACGGCCACGGTATCGACGGCATCGAGCAATCCCTCGAGACGCTCGTCGAGTTCAGGGGCGGGGGGCTCGGCGATGACTTCAGCTGCCATGGCCTCGTTAATGGTGGGGGCGATCCGCTCGACGACGGGTGCGGTGGTCCCGACGGTGATCAGACCCGCTCCGGACGAGAGCGCCCCGCGAGCGACAAGCAGGGCCGCCCCCGTTTTTTCGTGACTTCCGGCCACGGCGAGCAGTCGGCCGGCCGCTCCCTTGTGGTAGACGGGCGGGCGCGGTTCGATGCGTGCCGAGGCCCAAGACGCATCGAGCCACTCCGCTCGGGCCCCTACCTCTCGACGGACGCGATCGGGAATGCCGATCTCGACGGGGTGGAGGTCACCGCAGTGCTGACGTCCCGGATAGAGCGTCTGTCCCAGCTTGACGCCCCCGAACGTCGCCGTCGCGTCGGCGTCCACACACGTCCCCATGATCTGACCGTTCGTGCCGTCGAGTCCACTCGGGATGTCGACGGCCAGCACGGTGTCGCGCTGATTGAGAAATTCGATCGCCGGTACGTAGCGTCCCCTGACGTCGCCGGTGAGCCCCGTCCCGAGGAGGGCGTCGCACCAGACGTCGCAATCGGGCAACGCCGCGAGCGCCTCGGGGACGTCTTCGGGGTCGAGATCGCCATACTCGTGGATCTCGAGGCCGAGTTCGCGAGCGATGTCGTAGTTGATGCGAGCATCTCCCTCGAGCCCCTCGCCCTCACTCATGAGCACCACGAGGGCCTGGACTCCGTGTTGAGAGAGGAGGCGAGCCATGGCCAGCCCGTCTCCCCCGTTGTTGCCCCCGCCACAGAGGAACCCGACGCGCTCGATCGACGGCCCGGAGGCATGTTCGAGCAGCACCTCGACGGCGCCGAGCGAGGCCCGTTCCATGAGGACAATGCCCGGCATCCCGATCTCTTTGATCGTCTGCCGGTCCATCTCTCGCATCTGTTCGGGAGTGAGCAGTTCCATGGCAGTGATGATACAAGTCACGATACACTCGATACACGATACGTCGTCTCGACGGGACGAGAGAAACTACAGGGTCGGGGTGGGGGGATTCAACCGACGCACCTTCGGATCGACTCTCTCATTCATGAGATCGCGCTCCTTGAGTCGAGGAGGGGCGTCTCCCACTCCTCGGACGAATCGTCGTGATAGTGGTAGTTCTTCAGAAGACGATACCCGCCCGGAGCGTGAATGTAGAAGCTGCAGGAGCCTCGCTGGTCGGCATCCTCGCGAAAGTTCAGGATGAACGTCCCAACCTCGCCGGCGGCGATTGTCGGAGTGACGTCGTCGAGCACGCTGGTCTCGTCGAGCCCCAGTGACTCGCGATCCAACTGCCGCGTCCGCTCGGGATTGGCGCAGCTGTAGGTTTTCGAGACCTCAACCGTGCACGACACACCGCGTGGATCGATACGACTGCTCACCGGGCGATGGAGGCCGAAATTACATATCTTCCGGGGGGCCAGTCGACGAGCCGCCCCCTCTCATCGCGATAGACTCGTTTCGCCACTCTTTGTGGCGCGAATTCGTCGGCTATCTCGGAGTAGCTCCCTCCCTCGAGGTAGGCAAAGGGCACACCTCTCCTAGTCCTTTCCCTCCGACGCACCCGTGTGCGCCGCCCGCCGGCGTCCGGCCCGAGAGAAGGGGTAGAGACGGGGCGATAGAGCATGTCTCGATTCGGCGGCTCGCCCTTTCCATGACCCTGATGGCTCGCCGCCCCCCCTTCAACTGTGATCGTCGGCGGATTGAGGGGATTTGTTGCGTATCGTCTCTCCGTTCGGGAGGAGCTCGACCACCAGTACGGCGCTGACGAGCGATGCGGTGTGGCTCATCGAGACATGGGTCTCGCCCCATCCTCGTTGCAATGCTTCTCGCTCGGGTCGGGCGGACAACTCGAGCGCAGGCGGCTCATCGGCCTCGCGCACGACCCCCACCGATGGCCAGAGTCCCTCGTCTCCGCGCGGAGCAGGCTTATCGATCAGATCGAGCGCGTCGAGCACGAGCGCTTTGAGGAGGACTCGAGCCGCCACATGTTCATCGGCTCGGCGTCGACCCTCGCAGTACTCCCACTCCGCGTCGGTCAACCACTCGGAACGATTCCAGCACTCGACAGTCCCCGTATCGGCTCGCGACAGCATGGTCATCTCGGCAGTCGACGGGGAGAATTACAGGTTGTCGAAGCCGTGCTCTCGTCCCTCCATCAGGGCATCGATCATCTCCTCGACCGCCTCCTCGAACCCGACCAGCACGGAGCGAGAGACGATGCTGTGGCCGATGTTGAACTCCTCGAACTCGGGGATCGCCGCCACCGGCCGGATGTTGTTTATGTTGAGGCCGTGGCCTGCCGCGACGTGGAGCCCGGCGTCGGCCGCCCGTTCAGCGCCCGTCCGAAGACGCTCGAGTTCCTCGCGACGATCGTCATCGGGCGAGTGCGTCCGATTGTCGAAGGGACCGGCGGCCTCGCAGTAATCGCCGGTGTGGAGTTCGACCAGTTCGACGCCCAGCTCGGCACTCGCCTCGATCTGCTCGCGATCCGGGTCGATAAAGAGGCTCAGATGAGCGCCCGACTGTCGGAGACGATCCAGATAGCCGTCGAGTGCGTCGAGCTGGCCGACGACGTCCAGCCCGCCCTCGGTGGTCTGTTCGTCGCGCCGTTCCGGCACCACCGTGACCATGTCCGGTTCGAGCTCGAGGGCGATCTCGAGCATCTCCTCGGTCGCTCCCATCTCGAGGTTCAGCCGCGTCTCGACCGTCTCTCGGAGCAGACGGACGTCACGCTCTTGGATGTGTCGGCGATCCTCTCGTAGATGAACCGTGATTTGATCGGCCCCCGCCGACTCGGCGAGCGCGGCCGCATGGATGGGATCGGGATAAGAGGTGCCGCGCGCCTCGCGCACCGTCGCGACGTGATCGACGTTGACACCCAATTTCGGTCGAAGCATCTCGGTAGCTCCTGTCGTTTGGTATTCGATTCGAGTCGACTCGGGCGACGATCTACGACGAACGGACGTCTCGTGTCTACTCCGAGGCGATATTGCTTCAGTGGGATACGCTCACATGAGCGTCATCCCGCCGCCATTCCTCGTCGTCGACCCGTCCAGTGTGGGCACGATCGTCGATATCGTCTTCACCCGTCAGAAGGAATTCGGCGAGTCGTTCGGCAAAGAAGGGCACGCGAAAGAGGCCCTTGGACCCGAAAGCCGTCATCGCAAAGAGGTCTTCGCCTCCGGGGATGGGTCCGACGAGCGGCCAGTGATCACGATATTTGACCCGAACGCCCCGCCAGATCGAGTCGACCTCGGCTTCGCTCAACGATGAGAGCAGACGTCCGCCCCGCTCGAACAGATCCGCGGCGGCCTCGCGGTCCGTGCGCTCGTCGAAGTCCTCCGGATCCCACCACGTCGAGCCGACCACCCACGATCCGTCGGCGTGGGGCGCGATGTGGCCGGAGGCATTGACGGCACACTGAAGAGGCTCGACCTCTGCCGGCTCGGCCACCATCAATTCACCGCCTCGGCCACGCACGTCCAGATCGGGAAACCATGCTGCCATCCGATGGGCAAAGGCCAGCACCACCCGATCGGCGCAGACGGATGTCTCCGCCGACACTTGCCACGTGTCTCCGTCGTACTCGATGGCGTCGACCGGATCGGGACGGCGCACGTCGACGCCGCGTTCAGCCAATCGGTCGAGTAGACGCTCTCGAACGGTGGCCAGATCGACGGAATAGGCCGAGTCGTAGACGATCGCCTCTTCGACCTCGGGGAGGCGATCGTCCCAACGATCCAGTTCGTGCCCTTCGACGTGTTGGATGTCGAGCCAATCGGGATACTCGCCTTTCGACTTGTGCCACGTCTCGAGCATGCGCTCACCGACGTGATCGTCGAAGATCGGTCGCACCATCGGCATCGATCGGATGGCTCCGTCCCCGATCGTGTCGGCCCAGCGTCGGATGTATCGAACGGACGTGCGACATCCCTCCATCGCCTGCGGGTGGGGGATTAGCGAACGCGTCGGGAAGGGATGCAGCAGGGCGCCTGGCGCGTCGGAGCCTCGGCGGGCGGAGTCGGCGTCGAAGAGGACGAGCGAGTCGGGATCGGGATCGTGATCGGCGACGAGCGTCTGGGCGAGGGTCATCCCCGCCAGCCCACCACCGACGATGGCAACGTCGTACGTCATGAGTCGATGTAGTCCTCGGCCGAAAGCAAGGTGTAGGGGGCGAGCGGTTTGGATGTCGGCGAAGCAAAGGTGATTTCGCGTTTGGGCCCCGCTCCCGGCGCCGTCGCCACGGCCAATCCGGATCGAAACATCGCCTCTTTGACCCGTGTCGCGGCGCTGTAGGTCCCGAGTATGGCCGTATCGTGCATGTAACAGCGGGCGACTTCAAAGCACGGCAGCTCCCAGGAGTCTGGTTCTTCGCGAGGACCAAAAGGATCGAAGTAGACCGAATCGGCGTCGAAGCCCTCCAGATCGAGCGTTCTCCATTCAATAGGATGGAGCGTCAACCGGATCGACCCATCCGCTGATTTGATCTCGACGGACGTGGGGGCCTCGAGGTCGAGACCGTCCAGGGCCCGTCGCACCATCTCGCCGGCTTCACCGTCGTGAAAATCGACCAGATCCGCCTCGACGGGAGCGTACTCGACGGCGTGATACTCGAGAGATTGTCCGGCCTCGAACACCGCCTTCGCCGTCTGCACGAAGTTGATGCCGGCGCCGAAGCCGAGCTCCAGCACGCGCCACTCCCCCGATCGCTCGGTCAACCGCGTTCCACGCAAAAAGACGTGTTGCGACTCGTCCTCGGCGCCGTGTGTCGAGCTGTAGTGAGCGTCTCGGTCTCGATCGACGAGCGTCCGGGAGCCATCTCGGGTCTCGAAGACATCGATGTTATCGGGGCGTTCGATCGACACGGAATCGAATGAGGAGGTCGGATGAGTTCGGGGGAAGCGCTGGCGAGAATGCGCCTGCAAGGAGGCAGGTTTCGCCTAGAAGAAGATATAAAAAAAGTGAGGCGATCGCGGCTCTAGAGGTCCGTAAGACCGTCATCCGGACCACGATGTGGGGGGATTTATGACGGTCCACCGTCCGCGATCGCCTCAGTCAATAGTCTATACACTCGCGCCCCCCGTGTCAAGGAGGTAACCATAAAAAGGCAGGGCAATCGTATTAGGGTCCGCTCGGATACCGTGGGGTACGCCGTGGCACGACGCTTGCCGATGATCGGCCGGCGGGGCCGCCGGCGCTCCCAACAACACGTCATCGAGATTTCACGGACCTGAATCACACCCATCGTATTAGAAGACGACAAGACGAGACGCGCCCCCCGTTTGAGCATACACCTTATCGCCTCGCTCCTCCCGAGAGGGAATCGCTCGTCGACGTGCCAGCAAGGATGCTGGCGCTCCGAACCCATCTCAAGTCGATTCGGGAGGCTTGGCTCCGAAACCGTCTCAAGTCGATTCGGGAGGCTTGGCTCCGGAGCGCCGGCTTCCAGCCGGCTCGTATCCGCGATCGTTCCATTCTTATGCGATCGCCCTACGTAAAAAGGCAGGGCGATCGCATTGGGGTCCGCTCGGATACCGCGGGATACGCCGTGGCACAACGTTTGCAATCGGCCGACTCGATGAGGGGCCGGCGAGGCCGACGGCGCTCTCAACCACGCGTCGTCGAGATTCCACGGACCTGAGTCACACCCATCGCATTAGAAGTATGGACGACGCGACGAGACGCGCCTTCCCCGTTTGAACATACGCCTTATCGCCTCGATCCTCCCGAAAGGTAGTCGCACTGCCGTAGCCAGCATCAACCCGGCGCTCTGCCAGCAAGGAGGCTCATGTCGAAGACATATAAAGGCGCTTCCAAAGCGAATGAACTCGTTCATTGCTCGACGCCTCTTTGGAGCGTCCCTGTACTTTCTCCGGAAGTGGGCTCCCAACCGGCCGATCACAACAAGAACATATTCAAATGCGATCGCTCTGCCATAAAAAGGACTTCACTCGACGTGTTCTCGTGGGACCCCCCCTGCTGATCACGTCAAACGGGAGGGGCCCGGCCGAAAAATTTGACCCTCCCTCGTTGTTGCGGCGATCGTGATGAAAAGTTGCCCCCGGGGCTTCGTTCACACGGCCGATCGCCTGGCACGGGGGCCGTCTCGATCCTCAGTCGCGCGCCTCGAGAGGTCTCGAGACAACGGGCTCCTTCGTGCTGGTCGCTTCCCTGTTGCCCCTCTGCCGAGATGACGACGTCCGAGTCGAATCATACATCCTACGTGATCGGAGGGTTCGTCGCGCTCTCGAGTCTGGCGATCGGGTTTGTCGGCATGCTCTGGTGGCAGCGTCCTCCCTCCGACGACGGCCCTCCCCCGTCCGAGGTCGACCTCGCCGATGAGCTCCACTCGTGGACGCCCTCCTCGGAGCGGCGAGTCGACATCCGCGTGGACGACGAGACCGGACCCGTCTGGCATATTGATGAGACGCGGCTTCCACTCACTCCTCTGCCCGATCTCGATCGCCCCCTCGATTGGTCGCACCGAACGAGTGAGCGGCTCGACGTCCTCGTCGGGCGCAGTCAGTGGCAGGGCCATCCCGTGATCGTCCGGTGGGCGTTTGCAAAGGGCAATCCTCAGGCTCGCATGAGCCTCGAGATACGCGAGGTGGCAAAGGGAGAGCTCGAACTGCCCCTCTCCGGAGAAATGACATGGCCCGAAGGAACGATATCGTCCATCGATCGGCAGCTCAGGCAACGTCCCCTCTCGGCCGATCATGGACCGAGAACGCTTTCGGCCTGGAGTCCCACCTGGTTGCAATGGACACGGGGCGATCGAGCACTCACTCTCACCCGGTGGACGGGAGATGGGCTCACGTTCACCTCCGACGACGAGGGGCGGACGAGCCTCGAGTTTCATCTCTGGCGTCCCGATCGCCATCCCATGGTCGAGCGCTGCGGGGACGAACGCGACGACTCGCCCGCGTCGTCCGATTCCAAACCGGGCGGCGAGGGGCGCGCTGATGCCGGAGGAGATGCGGCGGGAGCCGGCTCGGATTCGAATCGCACGACGCATTCGATTCGAGCAGACGCGCTCTTCGTATTCGGCGAAGTCCCACTCGCAGCTCCCTGGCGCTATCCCGACGGGGGACTCGGCGCTGTCGCCCCCGTCTTCGACCATCCGGCGGCCCACCCCGATCGGAACCTTCATACGGGCGCCCCTCCCGATCTCGAGAGCTGGCTCCGTCGTGCGCGAACTGTGCTCTACGGTCATTCCGACACCAAAGATCCTCGTTTTGGCAACGGGGGACTGCTCGGACACGGACTCGGGGGCTCGATCGCACTTCCCGCCGATTTTGCGGGACACGACGTGCTCCGAGAGTTTCGCCATGCACTCGAGAGCACGCGAGCCGAAGTATCGCTCCGCGATCGGCCCGTCGAGGGGAAGCCGCCGTTTCGAACACTCCTGCTCGACGAGCGCACCTGTGACCTTCGGCGCGGAGGATACTCGGAGACTCCCGAGCTGATCGTCGAACGGTTCGAGGCGGCGGGAGGCGGGGTTCGAGACATGCTCGAACCTCGAGCTTCGCTCGATCGGCCCTCCCTGTCGCCTCCCGTCGCCGAAGCCCCCGTCTCCGCCGTGCTCCCGGAGCTCGACGGCTCACGGGCTCCGTTAGTCGAGGCCATTCTGACGGGACCCGAACTTCGCGCTCTCGTCGAACGGCGAGGTCTCTTTGCCTTTGCTACACCGCTGATGGGGAGTCGCAATCCACTCACCGCGGCAGCCCGGGAGTCGCTGATCTCGCCGGAGCGACACGGACACTGGACGCTCTCGGAGCCGTTCGCGACGGCGCTCGCCAATCTCTCCGTCATGCAGGAAGCCGTCCCCATCGTCGTCACCAGCCCGGCCGACGTGATCGCCTACTGGCGTCGCGCCCGACGGGTCGAGATGCGATGGCGAGAGGACGGAGGGGTCAAGATCCACAACCCCACCGATACGACACTCCGGCGTGCGACGTTTGTCGTCGGTCGTCCCGCCTCGGGAGATGCGACCTCGACGCCTTCGCTCGCGGAGACAACCCTCTCGATGGAGGAGACCTCTCTCCGGGGCACTCGACATACCTCGAGGCATGGTTCGTATCTCTGGGGCTGGAAGACGCTCGACCCCGGTACGACCCAAACGCTTCAATTCGAGGGCGGTGAAGACGGACTCCAGGGGCCAACTCCCGTGCATTGGAACATCCGAGGCGATTCGCCGTGATCGACCGTGGCTCTCCCCCCGTGCGGGCAAACACCTCGCCGTGCGATACGCCGTTGGTCAGACGCCGTGCTGTCGACTGGTATCAGTCGTCTCCTCCGCGTGTCTGAAAGTGCACGTAACACCGGACCTCGAGGGAACGAGCTCCGACCGTATCCGAGTTTCAGACGAGAGGGCTTGAAACCGATGGGGGCCGCACGCCGAACTCCGTGGGGTGAGGGGCGTGGGAGGGCGCGCGACGTCTTTAGAATTCGAGCGTCGAGGCCTCGGGAGGTCAACGCGTCATCTCGTCTTCGACGCGTTGACATACACGTTTCGCCCACTCGTCCATCGGGAGCTCGCGGGCTCGTGCGATTGCTTCCTTCGCCTCGTCCATTCGCCCGAGTGCATCGAGAAGCTCGGCCCGGATCGCCTCGATTTCGGCGTGACGCCCCGGTAGCTCCTCGACAACCGACTCGCGGATCTCGTCGAGTCGCTCCAGCGCCCACTCTCGCTCCTCGTCGTCGTCTTCGAGGGCAGCGGTGCCCAGAATCCAACTCCAATCGACCCGGGGCGCGTCCTCGTCCAGCCAGTCGGCCCCCTCGGCATGTTCGACAAAATCCGCCTCCGTCTCTTCGCGCAGGGCGAGTTCGGCCCGAGCCGCGGCGAGCCGGGCGAGGGGCGTTGGGGAACCCGAGAGCTTCTCACCCTGGCGGTAGGCTTCTCGCACGGAATCGGGGCGATCGCGACGCAGTCCGATCTCGGCCTGCCATCGACGGATCCGGGCGGCGAGCCGACCCGATCGCGGCACGGCGTATCCCGACCAGAGGAGCCCGGAGGCCTGATCGTATGCCTGCTGGCGGACGAGGGCTCGCACTCGGGCGAGTCGATGATGGAGCGCCTCTCGTTTGCTCCGCATCAGGTTGCGATCCAGTCGATCGGCGGTGTAATCGAGAGCTTCCTCGAGCCGCCCCTCGCCGACGAGCCACTCGCCGAGATGCATGCGACAGTAGAGGTGGACCAGCAACAATCCCGCCGGGAGAAAGACGAGACGAGGTCCCCAGTACGAGAAGCTATCGGCCCAGGCCTCCCAGCCCGGTTGAAAGGCCAGCCCGACCCCGATGAAATACGTCAGGGTCAGCCCCAGCCCCAGACTCCCGATGAAGGAGACCCCGAGCGGAGTATAGCGTTTGAACCACTCCATCGATGCACGCCTGTCAGTTGCCAAACTGCGGGGAGCGCAGACGATCGCCGCCATCGCAGGGGATGAGCGCTCCGTTGATGAAGCTTCCGGCCTCCGAGGCGAGAAACATCGCCAGGGGCGCGATATCGTCGGGGGTGCCGAAGCGTCCCAGGGGGATCTGGGATTCGAGCTGTTCGACCAGATCCTCGTCCTGCCAGAGCTGCTTGTTGCTCCCCTCGGTTCGCACGGGTCCGGGGAGGATGGCGTTGACCGTGATGCCGGCCGGGCCCCATTCGACGGCGAGCGACTCGGTGAGGCTGTTGATGCCCGCCTTGCTGGCTCCGGAATGGGCGATCATGGGCGAACCACGCTCGGCGTTGGTCGCGCTGATGTTGATGATGCGCCCGCCCTCGCCAGCCGCCATCATTTTCTGACCGACCGCCTGACTCATGCGAAACGTGCCGTTGAGATTGATGTCGACGATCGTCTCCCAGCCGTTGGTGCTCGTCGCGGCCGCGGGGCTGATGAAGTTGGCGCCGGCGTTGTTGATCAGGATATCGATCCCTCCCCACCGATCCCAGAAGGCTTCGACACACTGCTCGATTCGCTCTTCCTCCCGGATGTCGACCGTTTCCCAACTGGCGTCTCCTCCCTCCGATGCAATCGCCTCGACGGTCGAGCGGAGGGGCTCCTCGCGCCGCGCGGCCACTCCGATGGTCGCGCCATGAGCGGCGAAGGTCGTCGCCATGCCCCGGCCAATGCCGGTGCCACCACCCGTGATCAATACCGTCTGGTCGTCAAATGCGTCCTCTGCGAACATGGATGCTCCGTCGTTGAGAGCCAGTGAACCACTCGAATACAGTCGGAACGGTGCCGACTTCTCGAATCGGGGCCCGTCCCTTACAATGGCGTTCCATCGTTCATCGCACTTCCATACGTCTCCAACTCTATGACATCCGACGCCGACGGCGTCACATCCTCTGAGGCCTCAAACTTACCCGACCCCGTCACGTTCGAGAGGTCGAGGCGGCTCGAGAGCGCTTTCACGACGCCATCTATGTCTCGCCCTGTCCAGAGAGCGA